>CAIOYH010000001.1 GCA_903862465.1 uncultured bacterium
AAAAGGGGGCAGCGGGGCGTAATAAAACATTATGATTAGGACAAAATACATCATATTATTCATTATAATTTTGACGGCTTGTGGAAGCGCCACTAAGCAGGACAAGTCATCAAATCTATATAAAGAGTTTTATCCCAATGGTAATTTAAAACTAGAGGTTGAAATTATAAATGGTTTACAAAACGGAACTCTTAAAGAATATTATGAAAATGGACAACTTCGTCTTTCTCAAGATTGGAGAATGGGGGAAGCTATAGGTGATTACAAGTTGTTTTTGCCCAATGGTAAATTACTTTTTTATCGTACAACAAAATATGACAAGTTTGAAAAGGATTCTTTAAAAATTAGTACAACTATTTTTTGTGATACAACAAGAAGCTATAAAACAACTGACCGAGTTGTTATAAGAGACATAAAGCAATTAAATAAATCAATAATTATATTACCAAAGAATCGAAAACTTAAGTTCAATAAAGATAATATGATTAAAATTATTATACCTAACATCGAACTCTTTTCCTTGCACGCCGAGAATGCAACAATACATAAAACAGGAAGAGGTTCCTATTTTTCAATTAAACCAATATCCTTGTCACAAAAAGTTTACTTATATCTAAGTACAAATATTAATGATACGACCATAAATTTCGACCGAATCGAATTTGCTGTTGAAAATTAATATGCTATATCATAACTCTTGCTTCCTGCAACAAAAACATAAAATAAAAGTATAAACTTTAAAAGGGGGCAGCGGGGTGTTAATAATAATTTTATGAAAAAACAATCAGTCAAAATATTGTTGTTATTAGTTTATATGACTATTTTGGGCTGCGAGCACAAATCAATCACAAAAAAAGGTTGTGATTTTGAAAAATCCTTTATTTCAATAAACTCTTTTTCTAAAATTCAGAATTTATGCAAAAGTGACCCTCCCCACTATAATTGTAATCCTTCATTACCTGCAATTAGTTATGATAGTTTAAAAAGTTTTAGTCAGATAGATTCTTTAAGAGCACAAATATGCAAGCAAAATCTCGTGGACATGATTGGTAGTATCCCTTTAAAATATGTATTCAATAATGATACCATTTTGCTTGCTGCCTTCCCTGTTTCTTGTAATTGCTGCATAGATATATTTATTGATAATCAAATAATAATTAAAGTGACTGATAAAAAAATTACGATCAATGAAATTACTATATCCAATGATATTGGAGAATTGTATCTTAAAGACACATTATGCACTATATTTAGCAATAAATTCAATTCTTATTTTGCAAGTCAGTATCAAATTAAAGAAAAAGTAGCTGATACTACGAAAATAAAGAGACTAGCAGGAAAGAATTTTCGAAGGTATAGTTGGCTGATTAGATTCGAAATTCAGGATGATAACCAATGGAAAAAGATTAAAAAGCCTTTGGATATTATTTTGACGGCATACCTTACAGGTCTTAAAAACAGCTTGAAATATAATTACAAGAAAGAACTATGCGATCTTAGCAGTTTTGAGCTTAGACTTTTTAGCAATATATTATTTCTAAATTTTGAATTTTCGAAAATTAAAGAATAAATGCAACGGTACTGACTTCACACTTTCTTCAATGCAACAAAAACATAAAATAAAAGTATAAACTTTAAAAGGGGGCAGCGGGGCTTTAGAGATACTATTAAAACAGATTTTTGCTCCTTGGTTTAATCTGAAAATCATTCAAAAAAACAAAGTTTTGTTGGGGAAAATGGATGTTTTTTGCATTAAAAATCAAACGCTCTTTGCCCATAATCCAAAAAAAATCTTTGAAATTGATTTCTTGTGCGTATATTTGTATTCAACATTCTAACAAAAAAATATAAATACATAATCAACTCACACGATGCTAGTTTTTCCCAATTGTAAAATTAATCTTGGACTGCACATTACGTCCAAACGTCCCGATGGATTTCATTCCATAGAAAGTGTATTTTTACCTGTAGGTTGGACAGATATGCTCGAAATTGTTCCCGCCAAGGAAAATCAATTTATCATGGATGGGTTAAATATTGCGTGTCCCCTTGAAGAAAATCTGTGTTATAAAGCCTATCAATTGCTGAAATCGGATTTCGATTTGCCTCCCATTTCTATGTATTTATATAAGAAAATTCCGAATGGAGCAGGATTGGGCGGTGGTTCGGCTGATGCGGCTTTCACCTTGAAGATGTTGAACACTATGTTTTCCTTGGGTTTGGCAATTGAGAATTTGAAACGCTATGCAGAGAAATTGGGAAGCGATTGTGCTTTTTTTATCACCAACAGCCCTTCATTGGTTAGCGGTAGAGGCGAAATATTGGAGCCCTACTCTCTCAATTTGCAAGGCTATGAAATTGTAATTATAAAAGCCCCCATATCGGTTTCCACTGCCGAAGCCTATAAAATGGTGACGCCTAAAGCGGCAGAATATGCTATTGCTGAAATACTAAAACAAGATATTTCCGCTTGGCGCGATTCATTAAAAAATGATTTTGAAGAACCTATTTTCGAGAAATATCCCGAATTAGCACAGATGAAAAACCTGCTATACGCCAAGGGTGCGCTTTATGCCGCCATGAGTGGAAGCGGTTCGGCAATTTATGGAATCTTTCGGGAGCGCATAGATTTTGGTCAAACATTTAAGGATTGCCTCGTATGGCAAGGGGCAATTAAGTTTACTTAGGCGCTTTTTGTAACAAATACCAACCCACGCCTGCAAAAAAGACATTCGGCATCCACACCGCGATTATAGGGGGCAAATTACCGTATGTAGCAAAGGTTTCGGTGATGCGCATAAAAAGAATCAGCATAAACGTCAGCCCCAAGCCAAAAGCTATATGCAAGCCAATGCCGCCGCGCACTTTTCGGCTCGAAACCGAAACGCCAATGATGGTTAATATAAAAGTGGCAAAAGGAAACGCAATTCGTTTATGTTTCTCCACCTCATAAAATCGAATGTTTTCCGAACCCTTCAATCGTTCCGCTTTGATAAAAGTTCGTAGTTGCGTGAAGTTCATCACCTCGAGATTTTCAGCTTTAATATAAAAGTCGGCGGGAGTCAAATTGATGGAGGTGTCTTTTTTCAATCCCGAAGTCAATTGCTCTTTATACCCATTAATTAAATGTATGGTATAATTATTTAGCGTCCATTTTTGCTTGATGCTATCCCAAACAATATTATTTGCTGCCATTTTGTAATACAAAGTCCCGTTATTAAAACGTTCCATCGTAAAACGATTCCCCTTGTTTTCTTCAACGGCATAACTTTCCACATACACAAAAGTGCCGGGAGAAATCTGCATGTGAATATTTCGATTGGTGTTGTGGTATTTATTGTTGATATAAGCCGTTCGAAAACGTATCATATTTTTGTTGGTCAACGGAATCAAAAAATTGGCTAGGTAAAAAGAAAGTATGGTTAAGAAAGTAGCGGTTATCATATAGGGGCGAAGCATGCGTCTGAAGCTGATACCGCTTCCCAAAATAGCCACGATTTCTGTTTGTGATGCCATCTTTGATGTGAAAAAGATGACGGCAATAAACGTAAACAATGGACTGAAAAGATTGACGAAATAAGGGATAAAGTTTAGGTAATAATCAAAAATAATTTCAGACAGTGGCGCTTCGGATTTGATGAGGTCGTCAATGTTCTCAGAGATATCGAAAATAATTACAATGATAATTATTAAGGATATAGCTAGGAAGAAAGTGCTTAAAAACTTTTTAATGATATAGAAATCAATTTTTTTCATGTATTCTTTTTACACAAACCACAAACGGAGCAGGTAGTATAATAATGCAAAAGTAGCGAATTTATTGTCAAATAGGGATAAAAAAAACCTGCTCATAAGGAGCAGGTTCTTTAAAAAGAATAAATTTCTAATCTTCGTCTTTTTCTTGTTCTTCGTAAGCTTTGAGCAATTGAAGTTGTACTTCGCCCGGCACTTGCGTATATTCCGAAAATTTCATTCCATAAGTTGCTCTGCCACTCGTAATGGAACTCAAGGCGGTAGAGTATCGGTTCATTTCTGCCAATGGAACTTTTGTAAGAATTTTTTGATAGGTTCCTTCGCTCGACATACCCATAATTACGGCTCTTCTGCCTTGCAAGTCGGTCATAACGTCGCCCATTTTATCTTCAGGAACAATAACTTCAACTTCATAAATAGGTTCCAAAATTTTTGGTCCGGCATTTTTAAAAGCTTCTCTAAAGGCATTACGTCCGGCAAGTTTAAACGAAATTTCATTTGAATCCACAGGGTGCATTTTGCCATCATAAATATAAACCGAAATGTCACGAGCATACGAACCCGTTAAAGGACCTTCTTCAATTTTTTCCATGATACCTTTTAATATTGCAGGCATAAAGCGTGCATCTACAGCACCACCAACAATACAGTTGTGGAAAATAAGCTTTCCGCCCCAAGCCAAATCATGATCTTCACGACCTCTAATTGGGAATTCGGTAGGCTCAACCATGTGGTCTGAATAAGGTTGAATCAACATGTGAACTTCACCAAACTGACCGGCTCCACCCGATTGTTTTTTATGACGATAAACTGACTTTGCAGATTTGGTAATCGTTTCGCGATATGGAATTCTTGGTGGTAAAAACTCAATGTCAATCTTATTAAGTTTTTCTATTTGCCATTTAGCAATGGTAAGATGAAGCTCGCCTTGTCCATGTAAAATAAGTTGGCGCAATTCTTTTGAATATTCAGGAATCAGCGTTGGGTCCACTCTGCGCATATCATTCAACAATCCGCCTAATTTTTCATCATCAGCCGTATTGATAGCCTTTACTGCAGCACGATATTTAGGATTTGGAAACTCTATCTTTTGGGCTTGAACTTCTGCGTTCTTTGGTAGATTCAATGTATTGTTGGTAAATGTACTCTTGAGTTTAATGGTGGCAGCAATATCTCCTGCAACAACTTTAGCAACTTTCTCGCGATTCTTTCCTGCACAAACATAAATCTGTGAGATGCGTTCTTTAGAACCATTACTTGCGTTTATCATATCCATTGCTTCAGAAACTTCACCTGAAAGCACTTTAAAATAGGACACTTCACCGATATGGCTTTCGATAGATGTTTTGAAAACGAAAGCCGACGTTGGTCCATTAACTTTACAAGGAATATCTACACCTTCAATTGTTTTTGCGCAAGCAACATCATCAGGAGATGGTGTTGAATTTGCTATAAACTCTAACAAACGTGCCACACCGTAATTCAATTTTGATGAGGTACAAAGAACAGGAAATAGATTTCTGTTGGTAATCCCAAGTTTTAATCCTTTATAAAGTTCGTCTTCTGTCAAAGTACCTTTATCGAAAAATACTTCCATTAACGACTCATCACTTTCAGCAGCAGCTTCAATCAAGGTTGCTTGCAGTTCTTCCGCTTTTTCTTGTTCAGCCACAGGAATGTCAAGAATTTCCGCCTTGCCATCTTTTGCAAATTTATACATTTTCATTTTCAACACATCAACGATAGCGTCGAAACCGGCACCTGTGCTGACGGGATATTGAACTAAAGTTACTTTTGCCCCAAATTGATTTTTAAGTTGGCGAATGTTTTCGTCGAAATTGGATTTTTCATGTTCCAATTGATTTACTGCAAAAATTACAGGAACGTTTTGACGGAAAGCGTATCTCCAAGTAATTTCGGTTCCAACTTCAACAGCGTTTTGTGCGTTAATAACCATTACGGCTGCATCGCAAACTTTAAAAGCTGAAAAAACTTCTCCAATAAAATCATCAAACCCGGGGGTATCAATGATATTAATTTTCTTTCCTGCAAATTCTGTGTACAATACTGTTGAAAACACAGAGTTCTGACGTTCTAATTCAATTTCACGGTAGTCGGATACAGTGTTCTTGTCTTCAACAGAACCTCGTCGGTTAATTACTCCGCCTTCAAACAGCATGCATTCCGCTAATGTGGTTTTTCCGGCTTTTGCGCCTCCAATTAGCGCAATGTTTTTAATTTCGTTTGTTTGATATACCTTCATCTTTTTTATTAATTATTAATAATGAATTAAACCTCTTCTTCAAAAAGGTTTGCAAAGATAAAAATTAAAATGACAAGGAAGCAACCTCAGCTAACATTTTAATTAAATTCTATCGAAATACTGCTTTATTTTAATAGGTAATGCAAGGAAATAATAAATGGGCAAGCTTATTCTGCAATTTTTGAAATATGGTTTTTTATTTCCTCCCATTGCGATTCGGTCATTTTAGCACCAATAACTTCAATGACTTTGCCCGATAAAAGAGATCCAATGGCACCACATTTCTCTAAGGAATATCCGTGCGATAAACCATAAATAAATCCTGCTGCGTAAGAATCTCCGGCGCCTGTTGTATCTATGCAATTACATT
Source organism: uncultured bacterium (assembly GCA_903862465.1). GTDB lineage: Bacteria > Bacteroidota > Bacteroidia > Bacteroidales > CAIWKO01 > CAIWKO01. The sequence goes on from CAIOYH010000001.1 coordinate 6,387, forward strand.
CAATGGGTTCAATTCTGTAAATCTCATCAGCAAATTTTATCAAAGAACCACGTTTTCCTGTTTTGACGATAGCAATTTCGCACATTGTAGCAATTTCGTTCAAGGCATCTTCGGGCTCTTTGCCTGTGAAAGCTTTGGCTTCTTCTTCATTGGCAAAAACAATGTCAACATAATTTGCAACAATATCTTTTAAAAATTCAAGATTTTGCTCAACCACATTATAGCTTGCCAAATCAATACAAATTTTAATGTTCAGTTTTTTGGCGATTTGAATTGCTTTTAAAATAAGGTTTCTGTTTTGAACCAAATACCCCTCTATATAAAAATAGTCATGATCTTTAAATAACTCTTCGGTCAACTCGTCAGCTGTCAATTCAATTGCGGATCCTAAATAGGTCGCAAAAGTGCGTTCAGAGTCAGGACTAATCAATGCAATAGCACGACCTGTTTCGGCATTACCTGCAAAAAGCACAGGATTGATACCAATGCTACGCATATCATCAGCGAAAAAATGACCGTAATGATCGTTACCGGTTTTTCCAATAAAAGATGTTGCTATGCCCAAATTAGCCAATCCATGGATTGTATTTGCTGCGGAGCCGCCCGATGACAATTCTTTTTTCATTTCTTCGGTATTCGTAAGAATATTTAAAGAGAAATCTCCATCAACCAATTGCATGCTTCCTTTTTGCAAATTGAATGTATTTAAAAAGCCATCGTTTTCTAAAATGGTCATTATATCAACAAGCGCATTTCCTATCCCTAATATTTTTTTCACAGGTTAAAATTTATATTGTAAATCAGTGCTTTTCTTAATCCTAAACGTCAAAATATAAAAAAAGCCGCTTGCGCGGCTTTGCTCCCCCCGCTGGACTTGAACCAGCGACCCTCTGATTAACAGTCAGATGCTCTAACCAACTGAGCTAGGGAGGAATTTAATTGAGTTTGCAAAAGTAGTAGTTTTTTTTAAACTACACAAATTTCATGAAAAATATTTTTCTTTTTTCTATTCTTTTTTCTTTTCATACCCCATGCTTTTTTCATCCATAAGATATTTTTCAATCAATCTTGACACAGGATATTTTGGAAATTCTGTGGGAGTAACTTTTATAAAATTATGATTTTCAAGTTCGTTTTTAATTTCTAGGCTAATAAATTGGGCATGAATATGCTGATGACTTAGCTTGTGAACCACCTCATTTGAATTGGAAATAAATGTAAAAGATTTTTTTTCAATTAGTGTTTTGAATTCTTCAGTATCAAGAAGTTTTTTCACAGAAATGGCTTCTTTTAATTCAATCAATGGAAATTCGAACATGTTTTTCCAAACATCTTTTTTCTCACGCTTCACCAAATATGTGCTGCCATTATATATAGGTATAATATAATAGAAAAATCGTTGACTAATTTTGGTCTTGGATGGATTATATGGGATTTCGGAAACTTTGTTTTTTTTATAGGCAAGACATTTTTTAGTAAAAATACAATCGCTACAATCCGGTATTCCGGGCTTGCAATATAAGGCTCCAAACTCCATTATCGCCTGATTAAAATCTCCGGGATTTTTGATGTCAAATATTTCATTCAACTTTTTGTAAATAATTCTTTCGGTTTCGGGCAAAGAAATATCTTTTTCAATAGCAAAAAAACGGGATATAACCCTTTTTACATTGCCATCTACTACCGGATAAGGCAAATTGTAGCCAAAAGACAATATGGCAGCAGCCGTATATTTGCCGATTCCTTTAATTTTTAATATTTGCTCATATGAAGAAGGAATCTCGCCATTATATATTTCCACAATTTGTTTTGCTGCAGAATGCATGTTTCTTGCACGTGTATAATAGCCCAAACCTTGCCATAACTTTAAAACTTCTTCTTCTTTTACATTGGCTAAAGAAAATATATCTGGAAATCTTTCGATAAACTTGTAATAGTAGCTTAGCCCTTGTTCTACGCGGGTTTGCTGAAGAATTATTTCCGAGACCCAAATAAAATAAACATTATTTGTATTGCGCCAGGGCAGTGCCCGTTGATGTAAAACATACCATTTAATAAGGGTTTCCGAAAATATCATATATAGAAATTTAAAAAGGTGTAATAATGGCAAAATTATACAATTAGCGTAAAAAAAAAAGAAAAAAAATAACCATGTAAAAAAAATATTGTATATTTGCACCGCGAATTAAAATATAAATCATAGTATATCAAAACCGTAAAATTAACTTAAAACAAAAATTATTATGACAAAAGCAGAAATCGTAGCAGAAATCGCTACCAAAACCGGAATCGAAAAAGTTCAAGTACAAGCATCAGTTGAAGCTTTTATGGAAACTGTAAAAACAGCCATGCAAAAAGGAGACAATGTCTATTTAAGAGGCTTTGGCAGTTTTATAGTTAAAAAACGTGCTCAAAAAACTGGTAGAAACATTTCAAAAAACACTACTATAGTGATTCCAGCGCACTATATTCCATCGTTTAAACCCGCAAAAGTTTTTTCGAGCGAAGTTAAAAAAAGCGTAAAATAATTTAAATTAATTCATTATGCCCAGCGGAAAAAAAAGAAAAAGACATAAAATGTCGACTCACAAACGGAAAAAACGTTTGAGGAAAAACAGGCATAAGAAAAAATAATCATTTGCTGTTATTAACTGCCTTAATATAATTACTTCGGTAATATATTAAGGCAGCTATTTTTTATTTTATTTTATCATCCTCATTTTTTCGAATACTTATTATTATTAAAAATCATATCTGTGAATAGGGAGCTAATCATTGATTCAGGTCCTTCTGAAGTTGTTATTGCATTACTCGAAAATAAAAAACTTGTAGAGCTTCATAAAGAAAAAAACAACAACTCGTATTCAGTTGGCGATATTTATCTCGGAAAAATTAAAAGAATTGTTCCAGGGCTGAATGCTGCTTTCGTGGATGTCGGCTACGAGAAAGATGCCTTCTTACATTATCTCGACCTCGGTCCTCAAATCAATACATTATTAAAATACACCAAAAGTGCTATTAATGCGAAAGCAATGCCGCTTACAAACGACAATATTGTTTTCGAACAAAATATAGAAAAAACAGGAAAAATCTCTAGTATTCTTTCTGTTAATCAAGAAATCCCGGTTCAAATAGCCAAAGAACCCATCTCAAACAAAGGTCCTCGAATCACTACAGAAGTTGCGCTTGCAGGGCGTTTTCTTGTGTTGGTGCCTTTTTCAGATAGGATTTCGGTTTCCCAAAAAATAAAAAATAACGAAGATCGTAATCGGTTGAAACGACTCGTGATGAGTATAAAGCCAAAGAACTTTGGTATCATCATTCGTACGGTTGCCGAAAATAAAAAAGTTGCCGAACTTATTGCCGACCTTGAAGATTTGGTTCAAAAATGGGAAGCCATGGTGGGTAGATTGGAAAATACCAAGGCGCCCAAAAAGATTCTCAGCGAAATGGATCGCTCGTCGGCTATTATTCGTGATTTGCTCAACGAAACGTTCAATAGTATTCATGTGAACGACACCATAATTTTTGAAGACCTCAGAAATTATATTAAAACGATTGCTCCCGATAAGGTTGATATCATCAAATTATATAAATCGAAAGAAACAATTTTCGAACATTTTGGTATTGACAAACAAATTCGCAATGCTTTTGGAAAGAAAGTGACTTTTAAAAACGGTGCTTATCTTATCATTGAGCATACAGAAGCGATGCATGTTATAGATGTGAACAGTGGACACAGAAGCGGCATTGAAAACAATCAAGAGTCGAATGCGATGGATGTGAATATGGAAGCTGCAACAGAAATTGCGCGCCAATTGCGTCTTCGCGATATGGGCGGAATCATTTCTATTGACTTTATTGATTTGCATCTAGCAACAAACTGTCGTTTATTGTTCGAGAAACTGAAAACCGAAATGGGACCCGACAATGCTAAGCATACGATTTTACCTCCAAGCAAATTTGGCGTGGTTCAAATCACACGTCAGCGAGTGCGTCCCGAAACCAATGTGCAAATACTCGAGAAATGTCCCGTTTGTGAAGGCACAGGAGAAATCAGAGCTAGTGTTTCGCTTGTGGAGGATATAGAAAATCAAATTAATTACCTGTTTACCGAACAAAATGAATCAAATATCAAACTGATGGTTCATCCATTTGTATATGCTCATCTAACCAAAGGACTCTTTTCGTTGCATAGAAAATGGTATTTCAAATTCAAAAAGTGGATTCCACTTTCGTATTCTAATAACTATCATTTTTTAGAATATCATTTCTTCAACAAAAACGGTGAAGAAATAAAACTTTAGCGGAGTTCTGAAAATCGCTTTTTAATCGTTAGGTTTCAATCTTAAGGCACTTATTCCGACTTATAGTTGGGACAAGATAAACTCTTGTCCGCCTCGAAAAAATTAAAATTTAGTATCCATTTTTATTTTTTTTATAGCTCCAATTAAAATTTTGTGTACTTTTGATTCATCAAAAATAAAAAGTACTTATTCATTAAATCTCAAAGCTATTATGAAAAAAATTATTGTTGTATTATTATTCATTCCTTTGGCTTTGCTCATCACGCAATGTCATAGAAACGTAAAAACACAGAAAAACATGAGTTCGGTTACACAAACAACACTCGATTCAACCATCAACCAATTGGTAGCAAAATATGGTGCTTCACAAAAAGAAAAAATCACTAAAGGCGTTTCGCAAGCGGCTGCTCTCTGGATTAAAACCGATGGTAAAGATGCAGATTTCAAAAACTTCTGTCTTCAAAATTATTTAGGCGACAACAAGAGTTTGGACCAATTGTTTCAACGCTTGTTGGTTAATTTCGAAGTGATCAATGGCAGATTCAATCAGGTGACCCTTGATTTGAAGCGTCCTTTGCATCTTGATGAGGGCGAAATGATCCCGATTGATGATGTGTTTGGAGCTTACGATCCATTTTCGCATCTTAATGATGATTTCTTTACTAACAAAATCGCTTTCACTACGATTTTGAATTTCCCGTTTTATACCCTAAAAGAAAAAATCGAACTAAGTCCGAATTGGGATAGAAAACAATGGGCGTACGCACGTTTGGGCGATTTATACACCTCTAGAGTTCCTGCCGATGTGTTGCAAAAGTTTTCGGATGCCACCACGGGCGCCGATACCTACATCTCTGGATATAACATCTGCATGGGCAATTTGGTGGACGACAAAAACCAAACCTATTTCCCAAAAGAAATGAAACTCATCAGCCATTGGGGATTGCGCGACGAATTGAAATCAAATTATCAAGGTGAAAAAGGTTTGGAAAAACAGAAGATGATTTATCAGGTGATGTTGCGCATCATTTCGCAAGAAATTCCCGATAGCGTTATCAATAATCCCGCCGTACAATGGAATCCGTATAGCAATAAGGTGACCAAAAACGCTAAGGAAATCAACAATGCGGCGGAGCCCGACACACGCTACGAAAACATGCTTGGCATTTTCAAAGCCTTACAAGGTATTGATAAATACAATCCACAATATCCAACCTATATTCAACGCAAGTTTGAACAAGAAATGGAAATCCCGCAAGCGGATGTGGAAAAATTGTTTATTGATTTTATTTCAAAACCCGAAGTGAAACAAGTGGCGAAATTGATCAGCAGCCGTTTGAAACGCAATTTGGAGCCTTTTGATATTTGGTATGATGGATTTAAACCAAGAAGCACCATTTCGCAGGAAGAGTTGGACGCTAAAGTTCAGGCAAAATACAAAAGCACTACGGATTTTAAAAACGATTTGTCGAACATCTTGGTGAAACTTCAATGGACCAAAGAAAAAGCTGATTATATCACCTCGAAAGTGGTGGTGGATCCTGCTCGTGGCTCGGGTCATGCTTGGGGAACCATGATGAAAGGTGATGTGTCGCATTTGCGCACCCGCTTACCCGCAGGCGGATGGAACTATAAAGGATATAACATCGCTTGCCATGAGTTTGGTCACAATGTGGAGCAAACCCTCTCGATGTACGACGTGGATTATTATTCGATGGCGGGCGTTCCCAACACGGCTTTCACCGAAGCATTGGCGTTTATTTTCCAAAAACGCGATTTAGATTTGCTCGGCATTAAAAACGATGATCCCAACAAAGAATATTATCAAACGATAGATAATTTTTGGTCGTGCTACGAAATTATGGGCGTTTCTTTGGTGGATATGAACACATGGAAATGGCTTTATGAGCATCCAAAAGCTACTAAAGAGGAATTGAAGGCGGCGGTGATTGCCAATGCTAAAGATGTGTGGAACAAATATTATGCTGAAGTGTTTGGTGTGAAAGATTGCCCCATTTTGGCAATTTATTCGCACATGATTGACAGCCCGCTCTATCTTTCGGCTTATCCCGTGGGGCAGTTGATTCAATTCCAAATAGAACGCTATATTAAAGATAAGAATTTCGCGAACGAAATTATGCGAATTTATACTTTCGGACGTGCTATTCCCGAAGTGTGGATGAAACATGCCGTTGGCGCAGACATTTCAATTGACCCGATGATAAAAGCTACCGATGAAGCTTTGCAAAAGGTGGCGAAATAAATCAATATGGATTACTTAAAGGGGGCGTTTCACAAAACGCCCTTTTTTTTGTGTGTGGGAGTATCTCAAAAAAGAAGAAGATTAGTCTTTCGTGACTTTAAGTATTTTCATAAGCAATTCATTTTCGCGTTGAAGGGTTTCAAAATCCTTGGTTAATTGCTCGTGTTTTTTATAAATATTTTCCTCCAAGCTCTCTGTAAAGTACTGAAAAAAGTCGTGCTTCAAAACAACGGATATGTTTTGCAACATGCGAGTACTTATACTTGCCCCCCTGAAAATTTTATACATTGAGGAGGAATTGATTTGCAGTTTTCTGCTTAAATCAATCGGTCGGACGTTATGCGTCCGACAATAATTATGAATAATTGAACCAATATGAATCGCCATAATTGAAAGTTATTAAATATTAAGTAGCACAAAAGTACGAAATAATATTAAATAAGCATATATTAAAGATATAAAAGCAGATTAAAGACTGTAAAAAGCAGATTATAAATATCCAAATAGCATATTAAAGGCTGCAAAAAGCATGTTATAAATATCCTTAAAACAGATTATAGGTCCTAATAAGCATATCAAAACATTCTAATAGCACACTATAAACACCATAAAGCATAATTAAAATATCCTAAAAGCAGATAATAGTATGAAATAAGGCAATAGGTTGTTGAAATATAGAACTTATTTAAAGGGAAGGGAACGAAGTGTCTTTGAGCTTTTGCAGAAAGGGACCATTTTTTTACTTTATGGGTCATTCAACTTTGGTGATAAAGATACCATTTCAATCTAAAAAATATGTACTTTTGCTCAAAGGCTTATTAATTACTCAAAATGTATTATCAAGATAAATTTTACATTCAGGAATTGAATTATAACGACAGTATCGTTCCCTTCGTCATCAAAAGTATAGAGGAGATTGAAAATGTGGCAATGGGCATCGTTGACGAACCGCATCGGCACAGATACTATTCGGTGATATGGCCTCACGAAGCTGCCGGGATGCATAATAAGTTCCATAATTTATAGAACTTCCATGAAGCGAAAGGGTAGTACTTTTGCAGCATAATTTTAATATAGAAACCAAAAAGAAAAAATTACCATAATCCTAGACGTATTTTTGTGGTCAATCAAAATACTAGTCCGGGCTTATATTCGTTTAACTTTAAAAAAAAGTACATGAAAAAGAACATTTTAATTTCGACATTGCTATTGATAATCTTGAATTGCTCGATTATTGAAGCGCAAACAACCTACGTTGCCAACCCAAGCGGCAGCAAAATCACTTGGTTAGGCAAAAAAGTTTTGGGAGAACACAGCGGCACGATTAACCTAGCCTCGGGCGAGTTCACCATTAAAGATGGTATCATTGAAAAAGCACGCTTTGAGGTCGATATGACTTCAATAAAAGATGTTGATTTGACTGATGAAGCCTACAAAACAAAATTGGAAACGCATCTGAAATCGGATGATTTTTTTGGCGTTGCCACATTTCCTAAATCAGTTTTTGTGTTGGATAAACCCGTTAAAATGGAAAAAGGCATAACCTTAGTGAGCGGAAAAATGACCATAAAAGGCGTAACACAACCCATTATAATTAAGGCTATATTTTCGGATTCGCCTGAAGGCATGCGGATTTATGCCTATATAACGATTGACAGAACCAAGTTTAATTTGAAATATGGTTCGGGCTCTTTCTTTGATGATTTGGGCGACAAAACAATTTATGACGAGTTTAATCTTACCGTTAGCGTATTGTCAACGAAAAAATAATCCCATCCCTAAAAGCATTAAAAAAGGGGACGTGTCAACACACGCCCCCTTTTTTTTATTTCTTCTATTAAATGAATGAACCAATCAACTACTCCGTAATCACCAATTTCTTTACCACCTTTTTATCTCCTGCATTCATTTCAACATAATAGATGCCCGAGCTAAGATTGGCGGTGTTGTAATGATAGAGTGCTGAGGTGCCCGTTTGCGTTTTGTTTTCCACAACGTCAATCAAGCTGCCCATCACACTATAGATTTTGATAGAAACAGGTGAAGAAGTATTGTTGACAGCAAAGGTGACCTGCTGTTGATGTGCAGGATTTGGATAGATAGAAAAAGAAGCATCTGCCTGAGTTTCGGCAATGCCTACGCCTGTCAACACGGGAATTTTTATTTGATACGGGATATAATTATACGCTGTGGCTGTTATCAATATACTATCTTGCGTAGTGATTGCCGGAAAACTAAGGTTAGCAACACCTGCTACCACATTAGCAGTTCCAATGATTTGATGGTTTTTGGTCAAACAAACAAAGCCGTTTGGAGCATTGCAGTTCACCACAAGACTTGTGTTGCCCAAAGCCATGGTAGGATTATGTGTCACAGTCATCGCATGAGGATTGTCGGTGCGAACCATCAGCGAAGGGTCGCCAAAAATCGTCCATGTATCGGTCATATTAAAATCGGAATAGGCATCGTTCATTTTAAAGATACCGTTGATGGATAATCCGCCGAAAGTACGTTTGATATTGTTGGCATTGGATTCCACAAGCAGGTCCACCATTTCGTCTTCGGCATCCATAGGTGGATTCCAACTTTGATTGATGGTTGACATCAGCGTAGCAACTGCGCCTGAAGGCAAACCGCCACTCGTAGCGCGCAACCATGCTTCCGCAAAGCAGGTGCCTGCCGTGAAGTTTCCATTCACACATGCCACTGACCAAATGAAGGGCCACATCGTGGTGTTGGTCAGCGTGCCCACTTCCGTATTCGAAAATCCTGTTGTGCCCCACGAAACATCCGAACCGTGTCCGCAATAGGTGATGATGCCTGCTCCTTTGTTCACTTCGGTTGTCACTTGTGCTGCGGTGGCATTGCCGGCTGCGTCAGTGCCACCCTGACTTCCGTCGAACAATTCGGCGCGTGTCACATAGGTGTAAGCCATCAAACTGTCGAGCATTCTGCGTTCGTGTTGATAATCGTATTCGTTGTCGTCGCCCGGACCTTGATCGGAACCGATGCCTACGCAGTTATTGAATTTTCCGATGCTTGTTGTGGGTGATTTTTCGTATGAAAGGGTTCTGTTTACTTGTGTTGTTACGTGCGTTGTATTTTCTGCGGAAATACGTCCCACAAAGATTTCTTGATAATGATCGCCAGCACCGCCTAAAATATAACCATACGATGGATCGGAACCTCCGCCTGCCACCGTGAATGTTGGACATTGAGCCACATCGCCCACTAAGAGCAAAAAGGTCAAACCATTGGTATTATAATAATTCGTAACATAGGTTTTAATGGCAGCGGCTGTAGAACCTGCTGAGGTAACGCTCACCATTTCGGTGGGGATGCCTTCATCATTTTTCCAATCCACGAAGGGCTGCATGGCGGTCATGTAGGTTGCATTGCAAATAATAAGCATTTTGCCATGTTCGTTCAAAGCAGTGTATTTATGATTGGAAGTGTAGTTTAAAAATTGACTGCTGTAAATCCGACTAAATTCTTTATCAATAACGCTGAGTGCTTCGTTGCGTACCAAAGGATTCGCCACAGGAGCCGCGTTGGTATGCAAACTCACGGACAGATTGCTATAGACCCGCAATACTTTTGTCACAGGATTGTATTGAAAAGGATAGGTAACGACGGTTTGTCCTCTGAAATCACGTAGGATATAAGGCTCTTTTAATTCTGCTAAGGTGCCCGGAAAGAATTGATTTTGATTATAAGTTGAGCCGTAAACATAAGGAACGGAAGCGGGCTCAATATCGCGGGTGAAATTGCCTTTGGAAGGCGCAATCTCCACATTTGGATAATCAATAAAATGAGAATAGGTTACTACCACTTCCATTTGCTGATTGTCGGGGATAATCATCGAAGTGGTAACTTTTGGCAAGTCGGGAGCGCCTGCTTGCAGGATGGGCGTGGTATTTTGCAAGCTGATGGTTTGTTGAACGCCCTGTGGCGTCTGAACATCTTGGGTGGTATAACCATTCACTTCCACCGTGAAAGATGAGCTTTGGATGTTGCCCGAAACTAATTTTATTTTGACAGGTTTCGGTGTCTGCGAACTAATATTTACCCAATTTTGTGCATAGATTTGAAAGCTGATGCAAACAGCTAAAAGGAAAACATACAATTTTGCCATACTATTGCTATTTAATGATTATTAATTTCTTTGAGAATTTTTCTGATGTGGTGTTTAATGAAAGATAATATACGCCTGCGGCATATTTTGCCATATTGATAAAGAGGTTGTAGGTCCCTTGTGGTTTCGATTGATTGTTGATGAAGGTTTCTATCAATTTCCCGTTCATATCATAAAGACCAAGACTCATGTTGGTGCTTTCTTTGAGTGTGAAACTGATATGCGACATGCCATTGCTTGGGTTCGGGCTACACGTGAGTGCCGTAGCGTTCATAGTATTTTCATCAACAGCAGCATTGACTTTTATGGATGGTGGGAAGAAAATATAATCCAAATAGGCAGCATCGTCGCCGGCGCTAACCGAACCATCTTTTTGATATGACCAACGGAAAGTGCGATGACCTGCCGCCACAGGATATTGTGCTTTGGTCCAAACGGTGTTCACACCGTCCCATTGTCCTTGGGTGATACCATCAATAGTAAACACCAAATTGTCATACCAACTATAGGAACCACCGCCATTGTCCACCCCTTGTTCGCACGAAACTTTTTTCATGAAAGAAATCGTATCATCAACCGTAACATCCATCGTGATGAACAAATCGGAACCCTGACCGTCGGTAATGATACCCGATTTAGCGCTATACACACCTTCATAAGCAGCAGCACTCAGCAGTATCCATGGCGCATCGCCACTCGATTGCCATTCGAACTTCGAGAAATTTCCCGTTTCGAAATCTTCCATCGCTTGACCCACCATCAAATCATATTCATTGGTTTTGGTATAGGCTCCCGATTGAAGCGTATAGGAGAAATGCACCGCTGCCGAGGCAGGCAATGAAGAAGAAACCTGTATAGCAAAAGTGGCATTAGCCGAAGAAGATTTTACCAAAGTGTTCAAATTACAGGTGCCGCTCGTGATGGTAATATACGGACTTGTGGAGGTCAAAGTCCCTGTGGTTCCCAAGGCATTGCTATGCCCTGTGTTCATTGATTGTATCACGATATTGCAGTTTTCCCCTGCATCCAAAGCATTGTTATGATTTCCCGTAGCATCATCCACCACAAAATTACCTATCTCCAAAGCAGGTGCATTTATCAGATAAGAAAAAGTCGAATTCCAAGTGTTGGAGCTATTATCCTGTATGTTCATGGTGAAATTAGCAACATGCTGATCGGGAACATTCGCGGTAGTAGTGAAAGCATAAGCTCCCGTTTGCGTAGCCGTTGAGGTTTGAGCAATTGTGCCCCATGCTTGCGTATTATCTGTAATCGTCAGATACGCATCGGTGGACGCAATAGTAGCGTTCACGCCTATTGCGTCGCCTGCGCCATAATTTTTCAAGCTAACATCAAAGATGACGTGTTCGTTATAATCCACTATGGTATTGCCGCCCGTAGTCGTGTTCACATGATTATCATTATACAACACATACGGACCCGTGGGCGAAGCAACAACTAATGTTCCGATATACGGTTGACGGTTTTGACACGTCACCACAACATCGGCAGTCCCCGGAACAGTAATGGGCGTCACGGTCATCGTAACAGCACCCAACGAATCAGCCAAAGCAGCGCCATACAAAACACCGTTTTTCGAAATGGCAGCATAACAATAGGGTGCATTGGTAGCAATAGTGAAGGTGGTGGAACCTAAAGGCATCAGCGAATTATAGTTCACAGTCATAGGGTCGGGCACCGAATAATATATCATCAACGAAGGGTCGCCCATCAAATGATAGATTTCCCAATAGTAAGGCGCACTCGAATTGCCCGATTGCTCAACGGCTAAATCTCCTGCGTTCACCATTTGTCCTTGCGTTACATACCAATTGCCAAAAGATTCGCCATGTTCATGATACGTGCGGTCATAAGCACCCAACTTTGTGGGATCGTAGGTCGGATGTAGGGGGATGGTAGTGCTATAAGGTCTGTAGCCCACTGCCCAAAAATAATCTTCATCCCAATACGTAGAGTTCGAACCGCCAATATATCCTATTGCACCTTTCCCATCAGCTCGCAACAATGCTTCGCCAAAACAGGTCACTTCGTCGAACTTATTGGTCAAACAACAATTGCCTATCATCAAAGGATATTTGTGTGCATTATTTAAAGTAGCAATATCAGCAATGCCAAACGCAGGACTTCCCCAACCATCGGGACCGCCATGCGCCGTATAGTTTGCCATGCAAACACCTTTGCTCACATTTTGAATGATTTGAGAAGAACTGCTGCCCGAAACGGCAAAGAGATAGGTATTCGAATACAATCCATGTGCTGCGTTGAAATAGGTTTCCGTGCCATAATTAATCTGTCCATCGCCATGCGTAGGACCAAAAGTAGGGTCTTGACCGGCTATCATCACACAAGTATCCAAAAAGGTTTTCTTCGGCATCAAATATTGTTCATATTCTAAAGTCTTTTCCAACTGCGGCTTCAGCTCGGCGGTGTTGGTGGCTGAAAAACGTCCGTAATACACCTCAGGCAAGAAATCGCCCGTATATTCGCAATAGTACAAATCCGAAACATGCGAACCTGTGGTCCCTGCAAACGAAGGAACCTGAGCAATGTCGCCCACAAAAAGCACAAAACTTGGTGCAGGATTGGAAGGCGTGGCTGCCGTGTATAAACCTTGCAGATACGCTTTGATAGATGTGGTCGTATTTCCAACGGCTACATTATTCGTGTAAGCTTCCACCACCGTGAAACCCTTTTTCGTTTTCCATTGCACAAAAGGCTGCAACTGACTTTGAAACATCGGGTCAGCCACAATAACATATTTCACAGGATAGGTAGTCATATTCGCTTTGTGCGCAAGAGGTTTGTAATTGATAAACTTGTCGAACGACGGCTGAAAATAAGGCGAATAATAATTCTCTTTTTGTTGAATCGTAGCATCCACATCGGCATTATCGAAACGGATTTCCACTTCCAAATGCGTATAAACGCGCAACATCTTGCTCACAGGATTATAAAAGATAGGGGAGATGTCCATCCTGCCGAGATTCTCGCCGCGCATAATGCCAATTTTCTCCACGCTTGCCAAATCATGATTCCCAAATTGATTACTGAGGTAAGCAGCCGCATTATATTTGAATTCGGCTTTCGTCGGGTCATCGCTTTTCGACAGCGACGGCTGCGCAGGCATCAGCGGAAACGAAATGCCCAAGTCGCTCAAAGGCATATCCGTATAAGACGAATTCACGATGTTGATATGGATGTTGGCGCCCATTGGGATTTCAATCAAATTCTTCAACACAGGCAGTCTTGGATTGCCTATTTCGTTAGAATTGCCATACGAAGCAACACCCAAAACAGAAAACATACCCTTCTGCGTATTCACTTTCAGCAGTTTCAAATCATCCACGTTCAGCGTATTCACCACCACAAGTTTCTCGTAGGTGTTTTCCGTGATACGCAATTGTGTCTTTTCCCCATCAGGATGAAACGCAAAAGCGCTGCAAGCTATCAATAGAAAAAAAGCGCAGATACTGCTCGAAAATAGGCGATGAAATGTCTTCATAAGGCTTGGTATTTAGAAATTTTATGTAAAATTACAGGTTTTTCAAATACCGTGCACATTCTTCACAAACTTTAACATATATTTATTTGGGAGGGGAAAAATTAAAACACAGAAAAACAGAGAATACACAGAGAAAAAACCAAAGACCAAAGACTAAAAATTAGAAACAATTCCCATATTCGTAATTCGTAGTGGCAAAGAACTCCAAACTCGCAAATAATTATGGCGCATCCCCCTGAAAAACGGGGGTCGGGCTTTTCGTTCCAAGTCCTCGCGCCTGAAAAACGGCGCTGTGGGCTTTTCTCTCCAATCCCTTGCGCTCCTGCCCCATGTCTAACCCTTGGACATTTAATCAACTTTTCCATTCATCCTCCCCATTATTCCAATGCCCTGTAGGGGCAGAAAATCTTCTGCCCTTTTAAATCTTCTGTCCTCTTTAAACCCCGCTAGGGGTGAAATGTTTATAGCCCCGACCGGCAGGTCGGGGAAGATGCAACCCGCCCCCTCTCTCCTAAGCCCCTTTAACCTGCCCGACTGAATAGGCGGGGGGAGAAATATATTGCCACAGTCATCCGATGACTCCAAGTCATCTGATGACTACTTAACCCACAACCTGAACATTCAAAAAAAACCCTAACTCCCAACACCCCCAACCATCTTAACCTTCTCTTTTCCATTTCCTCAAACCCCGTATGGGGTTTAAGTTTTGTAACCCCATCTTTCAGCCCCCGCCCTCTCTCCTAAGCCCCTTTAGGGGCGAAATAACATATATTGCTATAAAAAAGAAAGTGGCAAGTTCGAAAACTTCATATCATTGTGATAGTTTTTAATTAAAAGAAAATGATGGTCTATACGAAGATTGAAATAAAAGTGAAAGGTCACAATTACTATTAATGAGGAATTGGCATTGAGTCGTCAAATTCGTAACAGGTATCGCTAAAATATACGTCAATATCTACATCTTGTGCTAATTCGTCATATTTAAGCTGATAACTAGAGGAACTTTCAACGTTTAATTTTACACCTAAATATGTTACAGGATTATAAAAGCCATTACCATTAGCATTTATAATGGATATTTCGAGCCTTTTAATACTATAATCAGAAGCAATACGTATTCCTTTATTAAATGGGACATTAAAAGAACTTGGTTCAGTTTTACATGTACCCTTCAAAAGAGTAATCTTTTCTAAATTTTCTTTCATAACTTTATAAATTAATATTTATTAATTATAGCTTGTAATTTTGTTTTATACATACATATATCATCCTTACTTAATATTTTAGGATTTATGGATAATGCAATTTCCAATGATTTTAATATCAACTCAGTTGTTTTTTTTAAATGCCTTATATTTTCAGGCTTGAACTCATCTTCAATTTTAATAATTTCGTTTAAAAAAAGAGAAATATCTGATGGATTATCAAACCAAGGATATTTATAAACAGGCCAACATAATTCATAAAGATTAACACTCTCCTC
>CAIOYH010000002.1 GCA_903862465.1 uncultured bacterium
AAGGGTTCGCACGACGATTGAAAGGGTTCGCACGACGATTGGAAGGGTTCGCACGGCGATGTAAAGGGTTCGCTCGTATCCCGAAGTGGATCGCTCGTATCCTAGTATGTTCGCACGAGATGGGAAAGGATTCGCACGAGGTTTGAAAGGGTTCGCACGATGATTGGAGGGGTTCGCACGAGCGAAGCATGCTCGCTTTATGGTTGGAAAGGTTCGCATTACATGAGAAATGGTACGCACGACGATTGAAAGGATTCGCACGAGATGGGAAAGGGTTCGCACGGCGATGGAATGATACGCACTTGGTTTTAAATGTTTCGCACGACGATTGGAAGGGTTCGCACGACGATTGGAAGGGTTCGTACATGTGCAGTTCGATTAAGAAAAGTCCTTATATTTTGGCGAATAGTGTAGCCAATAGTGCGCAACATGGGACAAATAACGTGATAGGTATGTGGATTATATGCCATTTGTGGGTAGATTTGAAAATGGACATGCCATGGCATGTCCCTACAGGGCATGGAAATAATGATAGGAATGAATGGTAAGGTTGATTAAAAGTCCAAGGGATAGACACGGGGCACGAGCGCAAGGGATTGTAGTGGATAGCCCACAGCGCCGTTATTCAGGCGCGAGGACTAGGAACGGAAAGCCCGACCCCCCGATTTTCTCGGGGGGATGCGCCCAAAGAAAGATCCAAGTTCCAAATACCAAGATCCAAATTCCAAGATCCAAATTCCAAGGTTGAGCCCCTACAAACCCCGACACTGCGTGTACGGGACAGGTTACGAATTTACGAATTACGAATAAGGGGACAGTTGTGTGTTCAAGTTTAAATTGCTTTACTGAGGTCAGCCTGTTTTTTGGAATAATGGTTTTATACCTTATATTATATGTTATAAGAATTAGAATCTAGAGGAAGGATACGACGAGAAGTGTTATGGAGAGGACGATTAGTATCAGGACGGTGCCCCATCCGATGATGTTGTTGAGGGGTTTGTTGACGTATTTGCCCATGACTTCTTTGTTGTTTACGATGAGTATCATGCAGACGAGGACTACGGGCAGGAGGATTCCGTTGGCGACCTGAGACCAAAGGGTGATGAGGATGAGTGGGGCGTTTGGGATGAGGATGATGCCCGCGCCGATGGCTATGATGAAGGTGAAGAGCCAATAGAATTGGGGGGCTTCTTTCCATTTTTTGTCGATGCCGGCTTCGAAACCGAAGGCTTCGCAGACGTAGAAGGCGGTGGCTACGGGGAGGATGGTTGCGGAAAAGATGGAGGCGATGAAGAGTCCGAAGGCAAAGGCTGCGGAGGCTAGGTTGCCTGCAAGGGGTTTGAGGGCGAGGGCTGCATCTTTGGCTTCGTTGATGGTGACGCCGTTGACATGGAGGGTGGAGGCACAGGCGATGATGATGAAAAATGCGACGACGACGGTGATGATGCTTCCGATGCCGACATCCCAAAGGGTGAATCGGTATTCTTCGATTTTGAGTCCTTTTTCGATTACGGCGGATTGCATGTAGAATTGCATCCACGGGGCAATGGTGGTTCCGATGATGCCAATGACTACAGCGAGATATTCGGAGTTGAATTCCATTTGGGGACGGATGATGGCGGTGCCGATTTCGTTCCAATTGGGTTTGCCCATGAGAGCGGATATGACATAGACGAGTAAAAAGGCACTGAACATTAGAAATATCCGTTCGGAAAATTTGTAGGTTCCTTTGACTACTAGTACCCAAACAAGGATGGAGGCAATGGGCACGGAGATGTATTTGCTGATGCCGAAGATTTGGGTGGAGCCTGCGACGCCTGCAAATTCGGTGGTGGTGTTGCCAATGTCGGCTATCAATAGACCGATGAAGATAAAGAAGGTTACTTTGACGCCTGCGTTTTCGCGAATGAGATCGGCAAGTCCTTTGCCTGTGACGATGCCCATGCGGGCGTTCATTTCTTGGACGACAAAGAGTACGATGAATGCGGGAATCATGGTCCAAAGGAGTTTGTAGCCATAGAGTGCGCCTGCGATGGAGTAGGTGGTGATGCCGCCTGCATCGTTGTCAACGCTGCCGGTGATGATGCCCGGACCTAGAATGGCGAGAAATAGGAGTATGTTGCGGAAGATATATTTCCGACGGCGATTGAAATTTTTATAGCTCAACATTTTGCGTGGTCTCCTCCCCTATTTCGTTTTACGTTTGTTGAGCAAATCTTCGACGATATCGTCGATAACAACCATGCCTTCCATTTTCATGTCGCGACTGATGACAGGTATGGCAAGCATGTTGTATTTAGAAATTATCTCCGCAAGGGAATCAACTTTGTCGTCGTCGAATACACTGACGGCGTCTTCGTTCATGATGTCGGAGAGTTTTTTTTCATTTTCGGTGACCACAAGAGCGCCTAAAGAAACGGTTGCGACGAAATTGTCGTCGTCATCGGTGACAAATAATGCATAAATGGTTCCGGGTTCGGGTTTCTGTTTGCGCAGTTCGAGGAGGGTTTCGCCGATGGTGGTATGGGGTTTGAAGGTCAGAAAGTCGGTGTTCATCAAACTTCCTACTTCATGACTGTCGTATTCCATCAACTCGCGAACTTCTTCGGAAGATTCTCTGTCCATTTCTTTGAGCAAGAGTTCGGCTTTGTCTTCTTCTAAGACATCCATCAAGTCGGCAACCTCATCAGCGGGCATTTTTTCTAATACGTCGGCAGCTTTCTCGATGGAAAGACTTCCGATGATATGTGCTTGGGCGTAGGGTTCGAGTTCTTCGAGAACGTCGGCGGCTTTTTCTTCATCCAATAAAGCAAAGACCTGAGTTCGGGTTGCTTTTCCCATTTCTTCGATGATGTCAGCCAAATCGGAAGGGTGGAGGGTTTGGAGCTTAGCCGAAGGACGGGACAGTTTGATGTTATAGTTGGAATCGTCAATGGTTTCTACATCGTCCCACAAAACGAAATGGGATGGGATATTGCTACGCGTGAGCTTGAGGACGAATTTTACGGGGACCCAAATGCCGATGCGGCGCAATAAGCCTTCCGTTCCAATGTCAACAGCAATAGCAAAAGTGCCCGAAGGGACGATTGCCATGCGGACGTCGTTTACGCGAACTAGTTTGCGACCATTGATGTCCACCAACTGACGGTCAAGCACTCTTTTGGCAAGCGGCATCAAAGTTTCGATGGTTTTTTCATCCACCGTTACTACTTTTTTGCAGGAGAAAATTAGTTTGCGTTCGATACGGCTTATTTCAATATGCGAAAAGTCGAGGTATTGGACCTTCCTATTGATTTTGGTTTTTAGGGCAATAACTTTAGGTCGCCCTGTTTCGGTTGGTAAAAGCGTATTATACGCCGAATCAACCAAAAGGTCTTTGATTTTTCCAATGCAATCGCCATTGGCATCATATATCTTCGTGCCAATGATTTGGCTGAGATAAAAAGTTATTTGAGAAGTCAAAGGTGCCTCCTTTCTTTTCTGATAAACAGTAGGAGGCTTGTGGAAAATTAACGCAGCATCCTAAAGTATCCGGTTAGTACTAATGACAAAACTCGCAGGTCCGTCGTCCATTTTAATGTTTTTTTTAATTTTCGACAAAAGTAACTTATTTCTTTTAAATAAAAAGCTTTTTTTGCATCGTTTTGAAAAAAAGTTTATTTTTGCATGAAAAAAATATGAAAAAAATTATTTCTCTTTTAGTGATTTGTTTTATAATGCAAAGTATCATAGCACAACCAAGCATTACATGGCAAAAAACCTATGGAGGCAGTGCGCATGAATATACATGGAAAACGATTCCCACTTCGGATGGTGGCTATGCCTTTGTTGGGTTTTCGGACTCAAATGATGGCGATGTTCTTTCAGAAAGCCATGGCGGCACAGATTTGTGGGTAGCAAAAATAACCGTGACAGGCACTGTTCAATGGTCGAAACTTTTTGGGGGGACCGGAGATGAAGAAGGACATGATATAATGCAAACTGCGGACAATGGTTTTTTGGTTGCCGGTTTCACAGGTTCGAGTGATGGAGATGTTGTTGGGCATCATGGCCCTTCAAGCAACGATTTTTGGATTTTGAAGTTGACTTCAGCAGGCGTTTTAGAATGGAATCAGTGTTACGGCGGAACAAATAGTGATGAAGCTTCAGCTATGGGAAAGACAAACTCAGGGGATTATTACATAGCTGGCTCAACCTATTCAAGCGATGGGGATGTGAGTGGCAATCATAGTTCCGGTGGATCGGATTTTTGGGCAATTAAGATAAACAGCAGCGGCAGCTTGCTTTCGCAAAAATGTGTTGGCGGCACGGGAAGCGATGAAGGTATCAATATGTCTGTTACGGCAGACAATGGTTGTATTTTAGTAGGTAGTACGAGTTCTACAGATAGCGATGCCGTGGGCTTTCATGGTGGGTCGGACATGTTGATTGCGAAGTTGACACCTTCTTTTGCTTTGGAATGGTCAAAATGTTACGGAGGCACAGAAACCGAGGAATGTAATGCAGTGGTTCAGTTGACTGATGGCAGTTATGCTGTATTGGGTTATACAAGTACTCATAATAATGGGGATGTAACGGGGCATCATGGTTCGCAAGGTTCAGATGATTTTTGGTTGCTTAAGCTTACATCTGCAGGAGCTATAACATGGGCAAAATGTTATGGAGGCGATGGTGACGACCAAGCAAATGGATTAATAAAAACGTTGGATGGGGGTTTTGTGATGTGTGGATTGACCAATTCGACCAATGGGGATGTGACGGGATTTCATCCTGGAGGTTTTCTCGACCCTGATGTGTGGGTGGCTAAATTGGATGGAAATGGAATTTTGAAATGGCAAAGATGCTGCGGTGGGTCGGGTCAAGATGAGAGTTTCAATGTTTTTGAAACTTCTTCCAATCAATTTATTGTTACAGGATTCACTTATTCAGCTGATTATGATATTACACAAAATCGTGGAAGCGCCGATGGATGGATATTTAATTTGGCAGGGGCATCTTCAATTGAAGAAAATATATCGGATGCTACTTTCACAGTTTTTCCGAACCCTTTTGATGACCATATCAATTTTGTTTTCCAACTCTCAAACTCTCTACCTATAAAGTTAAAAATAACGAATTCAATTGGCGAGCAGATAAAAGTTGTTGAAAACATTTCAAAAGCATCATTTCAAACCTTTGATACTAAACAGTGGTCTTCCGGGATTTATTTTTTGGAAATTATCGGCACACATAATATAGTCTTCAAAAAGATTATAAAAGAATAAATTGCGTTGTTGTAAATAATTAAAATTCGAATGTTACATTTAATAGTTGATATAGAACCCAATTCCGGCTTTTGTTTTGGGGTTAAAAATGCCATAAAAAAAGCTGAAGGCACATTAAATAAAGGCGAAGAATTGTATTGCCTTGGCGAAATTGTGCATAACGACCAAGAGATAAAACGCCTTGAAGAGAAAGGGATGAAAGTTATCAGTTACGGTGAATTCGAAAAGTTGCAGCATAAAACTGTTTTGTTTAGAGCTCATGGCGAGCCTCCCATCAGTTATACGATTGCAGAACGAAACAAGGTGTCTGTTATTGATGCTTCGTGCCCAATTATCTTACGACTTCAGGATAAAATTTCTCAATCGTACTTAAGTCATGACAGCATTTATATTTTTGGGGTTCCGAACCATCCCGAAATTATAGGGTTGAATGGCAAGATTAATAATTCAGCTTTTGTTTTCGAGAAATATGAAGACCTTGATTTGAATAAATTGCCTAAGGACATCACGCTGTATAGTCAAACAACAAAAAGTTTGAAGCAGTTTTATTCTATCATCGAAAAATTGAAAGAAAATGGAATTAATGTCAAAGTGGTTGATTCTATATGCCGACAGGTTTCGAATAGGGAACAAGACTTGCGTGAATTTTGCAGAAAATTCGATACTATTGTTTTTGTGGCAGGGCTAAACTCATCGAATGGGAAGCAGTTGTTCGAAATATGTCGCCAAGAAAATGCAGATACAAATTTTATTAGTACTGTATCAGAAATTAAAACGGAATGGTTTCGTAATGATGAGAAAGTCGGGATATGCGGCGCTACTTCCACCCCTTTATGGTTGATTCAAGATGTGAAAGATTATTTGCTAGCGCTATAAATTATTCTTCAATTTGTACAGCGGGTTTTTCGACACTGATTTTATTGTGATAAAGGTCTAAGGCAACAATGGAGGCGGCAAAAGCCCAAAAAGGTACGGATGATTTATCGGTATCGAGGAAGTTATTTAATGTGCCATGAACAAAATAGGTTACTAATCCTAAGAAATAAATCATACTCAATAACTTTATTTCAGGATTTTTGGCTGTTTTATATAATCGGATGGCTGTGATGCTAATTGTGATTACGATGGCAATTACACTCAACATGCCAATAACGCCCGATTCGGCTAAGGGACCAATATATTCGCTATGCGCAGTGCCTTTATCTCCGGCATTTGTACTGATGATGGTTTTATCTTTACTCTGTTGAAAAGGTGCATACACAAATTGATAGGTGCCGGGTCCCCATCCCCAAAAAGGTCGTTGATGAAACATTCGGAAAGCCGACTGCCATCGGTTTATGCGTTCAAGATTGGAAGCATCCGACGAAATATTTGAGATAGATTCCACATGCTCCACAAAATTGGCAGACGAATCTTGTTTGTTCTTTTCTAATTTCCACAATATCTCATTCTGAAAATAAATAAAAACGATGAATAATGCCGTTAATAACAGAAAAACCCAACGAAATTTTATTTTATAATACAATAACAACCCAACACCAAGAGCCACAATTACGCTTACCCAAGCAGCCCGACTGTATGAAAAATACAAACCGCCAACTAATATTAGAAACAAAATACCGGCAAAGAGTTTTTGAGTTCGATTGTATTGCTTGTCTATTACAAATCCGAAAAAGACAGGAATAAAAAGTGAAATTGCAGCGCCATAAGCAGTATGATCATTATAAAATGGATCCATCACCCAATGCGCTGCTTGCTCATCAAAAGCCCATAAATACAATCTATAGGTGGAATATATTATAACAATGCAAAGCGGAATTACATACATCCAACTAACTAATTTTATAGAATTCAGTTTTCTAAATAAGATAATGACGACAAAGTAGAATGGAACAACAAACCATAAACGTGCCACTAAGAACTTAAATGACACTAAAGGAATTTCACTAGTAAAGGAAGTGATTAATATCCAAAGCAGATTAAATAATATCGCCAATGTAACCGGGTGTTTCAATACCTTTAAGTCATAGTTTCGTTCAAACAATAACTTAAGAACGAACAAGATTAAGACTGCAAATAGTAATGGTTCGGTTGGTAGAGACAAGGTGATTCTCTCGTTATAATCTATCATACTAATAGCCAAAGGTGTCGCAAAAACTATAAAATAAAGAACTTTATCTAATGAAAAGAAGAAGAGTAACAAAATAACAATAGCTACCGGCAATAAACTTAGCCAATAAAATTCTTGAATGATGAAATAAATATTTAATGCAATAAATATTACACTAATAACATAAACCCATATTAGTTTTTCTTTATCAGTCAAGATCTTACTATTGAGTAATGTGTTCTTGCTTTTTTCTTCTTGCACCAAGAAGCGAAAACAACATCAACGAAAGTACTGCAGACGAGATAGTAGTAATGGTGATAATCAACCAACGAACAGGATAGGATTTTCTGTCAGCAGGAACAGGACTCGTTACGATGTTTGCATACGTAAGTTCTTTGTTTAAATCACTTACTGACTTATCATAATCCTTCTTAACTTCATTATAGGCTGTAATCAACCCCAACAAATAGGAATCTAACAAGCGATATTCCCCACCGTATTGTTTCAAATTATCTAAAGTGCTTGAAATATCGTTTTTGGCATTACCATGCCCCCCGGAAATACTTTTCACATAGCCCTTACTATATTCTTTGACCTGTATATCATAATCAAGAATGTTATATTCTTTGCGAAGAAACTGCATCCGACTTTCAATAGTATCGATTTGTTGCCTTTTATCTATCAATTCATTATTGAGTAATTTGACAACCTCAGCGGTTTTCTCTCTTTGCAATTGACGAGCTTTAAAATTCATCCGATTAATAAATTCCTTGACCATATCGCATGCCTGATTCGGATTTTCATCATAAATCTCGATTAATACAGATTCATACTCAGTCTTCTTTACAGACAAATTTTCCTTGAGTTGTTGAATGATACTCGTGCGATAATTCTTATCCGTAGTATCAATATTGTATTCAATATATAGCTTAAATTGATTAACAATGTCAAATAACAGATCTTCTGAATTGAATAATTGTAACATTTGCTCCGTATTATTCTCTGTGGAATAGGGAGCAATGTTTGACGGATAAATTATTGCGTAGGATTTATATTTTGGTTTAATAAAATAAGGTCCGGAAAACACAATAGAAAGCAAGATAGCAGCACCGATTATAATCAGCAAATGCCATTTCCAATTTAAAATGGATTTCAAAATACTTGAACTTTTGAAAAAATTGTCCATATTGTCTTCTAAGTAATCTATTAGTGGATAATGCTTGTCTTCATTTGGTATGTAAACTATATGCTGTTTTTGTTTTTTATCTTGGCGTTCATTTATGTTAAACCTACTGATTATTTGATTATTAATATTTACATTACTTAAATCAAGTGTTAGGTTTATTCTTTCATAGTCGTGTTGTTGATGGTCGAGAATTTTTTTTTTGAAAAGTTCTCAATTATTATTAATGTTAAAACCGACAGTAAAAATGCCGAGAGAGCTGAAACGAGAACAATTACCCAACGTACAGGAGATGATTTCCGTTCAGCTTTGTAGGCTCTATCCACAACAAATTTCGCGGGTAACTCTTCCTGAGCATCCACTTTTGCTTCTTCGTATTTCGCTTTAATGGCTGACAATTGCTTTTTCTCCAATTCCAATTCGTCACGCAACGAAACATAAGCACTTCCATAATCTCCCAAAAGTTTCAAGCGATCTTCAATAGCTTTCACAGCCTCCTTATTGTTTTTCGAAAGTGCAATGGCAAGTTGAACATTATAAGCTTCAGCTTGGGTCTCATAATCATTGATGCCAAGTTTTCTCAATACAGTCAGAGAATCCTCCATCATTTTAATATCGTTTATCAGCTTTTTATATTCTACTTCAACAATTTTAAATGCTTTGAATGCACGCTCTTTTTGCATTTTATTCTTTACAGAATCAAGTTGATCGGAAATATAATTTGCAATATCCGCAGCCATCTGAGGATCTTTGTCAAGTACAGTGATCTCAACCGCCATATATTCGGTTCGTCTATAAGTGATATTGTTATTGTACTCATCATACATTCGTGTCATTTTGTATTTTGAATCCGTTTCAATATCGTAATGCTGCATTAAATTGAATTTCTTAATGGCACGACCTCGAATTTCATTTGAATTTAAAATCTGCAATAACTGCTCCGTCTGAGCTTCTTCCCCAAATTCCATAATATCTTGCTTGCCTCCAAAATTGTCAGCCAATAGCGCTTTTGATATAGAGTTGGTTGATGTCGGAAATAAGACTACTGTAGATTTGTATTTAGGTGTTATCAAAAAGGACATCCCGCCTGAAACAACAGCAGCAATCAAACATATAATAATTAATTGCTTTCTCCATTTATATAGAAAAAACAAAAAATTAGTCGTGTTAAAATTAGCTTGTTTCTCGTCGATGTTCACTGTCCTTGATTTTTATAAAATTAAAATTTTAGCAAAAGTAGAATTTTTTTTTAAAACAAATAGACTTTTTTTATCATTCATGTATAAATCGCTTTCTGAATAGAAGTTTTTATAATCATTCATTTCGCAAAATTGCTACGAAAGTCTTGATATTTAAAAGCTTTGTGATTGCCGCAACAAAAATAGTAAAAACTCCCATTAAAAGAAAATTTATTTTCCAATCAAAGGTCAACATTCTCGACAGGATATTAAAACCGATAACTGAGGTAACAAAAACTGCCAACCGAATCAGATAAGGTATATTCAATTTGAACTTAAATATCTTTATCACCAAAAACACTTGTACCATAGCTGTCAATAATTGTGTAAACAGACTCGCATAAGCCGAACCTATAGCAAGAAATTTCGGAATCAATATAAAATTCAAACAAAGATTCATCACCATGCCACCTGCTGCCACCAAATTCAATTGTTTCAAATTCCCATTGGCGGTCAACAACGTACCAAATATATAAATCGTAGCAATCGGAATAAAACCGCTCATCAGTATCCCAAAAATCGTGGAAGTCTCCTGTATTCGTGTTGTAAAATCTAATAAGGTCTCTTTAATGTGTTGTGGATAAAGCATCGTCATAATCTCAGTCTTATAAAAAAACGAACCGCAGGCAACCGTCACCGTCAGAATAAATAGCAGGGTGAAAGACAAACGTGCTAACCTTTCAACATCATCTTTAAATTTCAACATACGCGCAAACATCGGCAAGAGTATCACCGAAAACAAGTAAGCTATCATATTGACAGCATCCAACAGTCGATACGCCGATGCGTACAAACCTGCCTGTTGATCGCCCTGTTTCCCGGGCAACAAACGTTCTATCATCACAGAATCTATCCTATTATAAAATGCCATCAGTAAAACCAAAACAGCAAAAGGGAAGCTTTGCTTAATAATCATAAAAAAGAAAGGCTTATTCCATTTTAGCCGATTGAACTTCGCTTTTTTAATAACTACTATAAGTGCTATTAGTGCAGTAACAATATAAGAACCCGTCTGTGCAAAAATAAACCATTCCATTCTGAAAGGCTGTTTGATAATGTTTCCCCATAATAGAGCCCCGCAAATAATAATCATCAGAACACGATCGAGCACGGAAATAACACTATCTGTTTTAAAAAAATGCAAGCCTGAAATATTCGAACGCAGATAAAGGATGAAAGAAATCAAAAATTGATTAAAACACAACACCCCTAGCATCAACATTTGTGGGGTACTATACCCAATAATCAATCCGGACGAAATGGTAACAATAAAATAAACAAACGCCAACAAAAACTTCAATATCAATATACTCGAAAAGTGTTTGTTCAACAAATGGTGGTTCTGTGCAATATTTTTATTATTGAAGTTGGTAATACCAAAATCAAGTAAAATATTAAACAGAAAAGTGAGATTAAAAATTGCAAAATAAAACCCATAACTTTCAGCTCCAACCGTATTTTGAACCGTCCTATCTATGCCTAATATCCAAAACGGCTTTATCAGAAGATTCAAGCACAATAGAATCAAAAGATTGGTAATAAACTTACGATGGGTAACAGAATTGGGGGTCATGAGGAAGGTACAAAAAAGAAATTTTGTTTCTTATGAACCTCAGGATCAAAGGCGCACAATTTCCCCGATTGAAGCATCATAATTTCATACTGATACTTCTTCATCAAATCAAAACATTTCAAACGATTTTCGTTCTCCCACAATTCACAATATATTATAGGACGGTTCTTGGCAATAGTTTCTCGCCCACCATCAAGAACAAAAAACTCAAAATTCTCTACATCCAATTTTACTGCAGTTATTCTAGTATTTATCTTCTGCTCATTTATAAATGTATCAAGCGTAGTAATCGGTGTGATAAACTTCTCCCCATGATTTAATTCCGTGATACTATCATGCATCACATGACTTAAACCCTGAAGCCGGGCAGATTTCTGAATCGGCATCACCATTTCAATTTCACCAATTGAATTCCCTAGTGCACTTTTAATCACCTCAACATTCTCAATATTATAATGGCGTATTACCTTTTCAAGCGTTTGTATATTATAAGGTATAGGTTCAAAGGCATAAACTTTGGAATCCCGATGCGACCGTGCCAAATGCACCGACATGACGCCAATGTTTGCACCTATATCCAAGATAATGCCCCCATCAGGTATCATATCTCTAAAATACACGAAATCCCCTTCGTTCTTATTCCCTTTCAACGTATTGATAATGTATAAAGAAAAAATATACAGATAGGTGTCGAATCCTAAAAGCTTTTGAAGTACAACTTTGATAAAATTCTTCATCCGCCACTAATCAAATGAAGCACCATCACATCATCTCCTTCATTGATAACTGCTGAAGCATAGTTTTCTTGTCTCACCAAGTTCCCATTAATTTTAATGATAAGCATCTTAAAGGTAAACTTTTTTAGTTGCAACAATTCAGCAACTGTTAAGTGGTCCACATCAAAAGTTTCATTCGTATTATTAAGTATAATTTTCATCTCATTTTTTATCTTTTAATAAAACTTCAAGTACTGTATTCGCTTGCATATTGGCAGCCATTCCAACGCGTGGTGCCAAAGGTGGCTCTTCTTCCGAAACCTCCGAAACACCATCACCGCAAATAAAAAGCTTCCCATACTGACGCATCCGTATCGCATTACTATTACCCCATCCCGCCATACCTACTCCCGAAACAATAGGCATTTCAACCATTTCAGTCAAAACAGTTTCAAGCAGCATCTGCTTCATGTCTGCACGGTCAAAAGCCTCAACTATCACATCGCACTCACGAAACAAGGCAACAATACTGCTTGAATCAAGCTTAATATCACAAGCTATAACGTCAATTTTCGGATTTATTTTATGTATATTTGCTTTTAAGGTCGGCGCTTTTTTCAAACCAATCTGATCATAAAAATAATATTGACGGTTCAAGTTACTTTCCACAATAATATCAAAATCACAAATAATCAGTCTCCCAACCCCCACACGTGCCAATGCAACCGCACAATTCGACCCCAAGCCTCCACAACCGGCTATCCCCACGGTCTTATTTTCTAATAATAATTTTATCTCTTCAAAGTTCATATTTCAAATTGTGGAACAAAAGTAAAATGCTAACGCAAAAATATCACATAAATTGCGAATAACAATCCTTTTAAACAAAAAAAATCTCATCACAAAACGTTATGCAAATATCTACACATCAACATTTTTTTACGAATTAAGTACTTTGGTTTTATAATATTCTTATTTTTGTACCCTGAAATAATTTAAAACAATATTTATATGAATATCCAAGAATTCAAATCAAATCACAAACTCCTCAAGGAATGGTCTTATGAGTTGAAACCCATCGAAAAAGGGTACAACAATCGCACTTTGTATGTCAATGTTGGCGACCAAACAATCAAAGAAAAACCCGTTTCCCAAATGATGAAAGACAAATTTGTCGGTGGAAAGGGTTTTGGTTTAAAACTTTTATGGGATGCCACCAAACCCGACACAAAATGGAACGACCCCGACAACGAAATTGTCATCAACACAGGTCCAATTTGCGGAATCACCCAATATTCAGGTACGGGAAAATCCTTAGTCGTTACCATTTCGCCCCAAACCGACATCGCCGTTGACAGCAACGTCGGTGGCTATTTCGGTCCTTTCATGAAATTCTCAGGCTTTGATTCTTTAGAATTGCAAGGCAAATCTAATTCCGATGTAATTGTCTTCATTGATGGTGTAAACGGAAAAGTTCAAATTTTCGATGCTACAAATCTCCCCATAGACAGCCATCTGATTGCCGAAGAACTCCACGAAGTTTTCGCCAACGACGAAAAAGACAAAATGAATGTGTCGGTAGTTTCTTCAGGAACCGCTGCCGAACATTCCTTGATTGGCATGCTAAACTTTACCTTTTTTGACATGAAACGCAAAGTCGTTCGTCTCAAACAAGCCGGACGCGGTGGTATCGGAACCGTCTTGCGCGATAAAAAAATCGTTGCTATCGTTGCCAAACAACCCGGCGTAAAAGGAAACTTAAACAATGTAGTTGAAATGGAACCCATCATGGAACGCGGAAAACGTTTCAATAAAGAAATGCGCGAATTAGACGACTCCCAATGCCAAATGCGCAAAATCGGAACTGCCCACCTAACCCACATCATGAACGATTATGATTTATTCCCTACCAACAATTTCAAATTTGGCAGTAATGATGATGCAATTAAAGTGCATGCTGAAGTCTATAAAGCACGTTTCACACAAAACATGCCCGATGGTTGTTGGATAGGTTGCAACATGTCATGCACCAAAGGCGTAGATAATTATTTAGTCAGAACAGGTCCCTACAAAGATTCAAAAGTCATTGTTGACGGTCCCGAATACGAAACAGCAGCCTCTTTAGGTCCTTGCGCAGGCATCTTCGACCCCGATTTCACCATCGAAGCCAATTTCTATTGCGACACCTATGGCATCTGCACCATTTCGTGGGGAACCATACTCGGCTTCGTCATGGAATGTTACGAAAACGGCATCCTCAACGACGAACGAACCGGCGGCATCAAACTCAACTTTGGAAATGCTGACAGCGCTATGCAACTCCTCCATCAACTTGCTCGAGGCGAAGGTTTCGGATTGATTGCCGGACAAGGCGTTCGCAAAATGAAAGAACTTTTTATTGCTAACGGATGGGGCGATGCACAGTTTCTACAAGATATTGCCATGGAAAACAAAGGTCTCGAATATTCCCAATACGTCTCCAAAGAATCCCTTGCGCAACAAGGTGGCTATGCCATGACCAACAAAGGTCCACAGCACGACGAAGCTTGGCTCATCTTTATGGATATGGTCAACAATCAAATCCCAACGTTCGAAAAGAAAGCCGAAGCCCTCTACTATTTCCCCATGTTCCGCACTTGGTTTGGTTTGCAGGGTTTGTGCAAACTCCCTTGGAACGATGTGGAACCTGCCGACAACCATACCCATGCCGAGCCCGGAAAAGTCCCCGAACATGTGGACAATTATGTAACCATCTACAAAGCCGTGACAGGTCTCGAACTTGACAAAGACTCTCTCATCGTGCAGTCCGAGCGCGTATATCAGTTCCAACGCATCTTCAACATCCGTCGGGGTTATGGTTTGCGCAAACATGATGCCCAACCCTATCGCGCCGCAGGTCCTGTCACCAACGAGGAATACGAATCACGTCAAGAACGTTATGACAAACAGATGTTGGACAAAATCGGCATTGACCCCGCAGGCAAATCCACCACCGAAAAAGTCGCCATCACCCGCAAACATCGCGAAGATCAATATGAACAACTCTTAGATGCCGTTTATTTCCGTCGTGGATGGACTCCAAACGGCATTCCTACCATCGAACGCCTGAAAAACATCGGCATGGATTTGCCCGAGGTGTTGGAAGTGGTGAAGGATTTGCAATAAGCTTTAAGTATTCAGTTTTAAGTTTTAAGTAAAAAGAATACTGTAATTATTATTTTTAATGAGGAAAAGACTTGCACTGAGGTGCAGGTCTTTTTTTTTGGTTGGGAGGATTTTGATAGCGAAGGGAATGAGATATATGGTTGATGGGATTGGATAGTGGTGGACTGGGGTGTTATTGTGCTTGGACAGGATGTGATTGTGCTTGGACGGGATGTGATTGTGCTTTGATGGGATGGGATTGTAATGAATTAGGATGGGATTGTAGATGATGGGGATGATATTGGGGAAATGTAGGATGGTATTGAAGGGAATCAGGATGTTATTGTGAATGAATATCTAGAAATAAATGGAATGTTTCAGAGTTTTGAAAGGAATGTTTTTGGTATATTAAACATTATAGTAGGTTTATTTGTATTATAAGTAGGTAAATATGGAAAGTAAGTAGCTATAAATAGACAAAAGATATCGAATTACAAAATATATTTATCGAAATATAGGTTTTAGGTAGCTATATTTGATAAAAATGTTGTATGTTTTGAAGAAAATGGGGTTATTTTTTCTTTTTTGGTCGGGTGAATTTGAGTTTGGATATTTGACTGTATTCTTCTTTTGTGATTGATTTTACGGAGCGGACGTATTTTTTGACGTCGAGGGCGATGTCTATCATGCCTGTTTTGGGGGCGTAGAGGATTTGGTTGCGGACGTTGAGGGCGGAGAGCCAAGGGGTGTCGGCGTCAATGGCGTCTAGGTTTAGTTGGCAGAGGAGGGTGTGGAAGGCGGTTAGGGCGTCTTCTTTGAGTTCGGTTTCGTTGGGGGCGTAGGTTGGTTGGGCGAGGACGAAGGTGATGAGTTTGTGGAAGAATTCGGCTTGGTTGAAGTAGGACCGTTGGGAGGCGGAGATTTGTTTGGGGTCGGTGGGCGATGGGTTGAGGATTTTTTTGGATTTGCGTTCGCCACGGATTTTGCGGACGTAGGTTTGGGCTACTTGAACAATGCGTTTGTCAACGTCTTCGGAGGCGGCAAGGGCGTTGACGATGCGGGTGCAGTAGGGAGGCAGAGTGATGTAATTGGTTACGCGGGCGGCGATGGTGTTGGAACGGGGTGTGGCAAGGTCATCGATGGCGAGGATGGATTGACCCGCATTGGTTTGGATGGTTTGGAGAGCGGGGATTTTGATTTTGTTGTTGGAGGGGTTGTAACGGGATGAGTAGCCTTGACATGATGAGATGAGGATGTCGAAGTTTTCGATGTTTGGGATTATTCCGGTTTCGGGCATGTTATTTTTGATTTTAGATTTTTGAATTAAGATTTTTATTAACCCCAACCCCTTAAAAAGGGGCAATAATAGGGATGGTTATTTGTTTCGATGTGTGATTTTGAAAGTAGATTTTTTTACCACGGAGACACGGAGAACACTTAGATAGACTAAGGGGTTTCCCGCAGATTACGCTGATTGACGCTGATTTTTTTTACCACATAGATACATAGACACATAGGTGCTTAATACATAATTTTGAGAATACATAGGAGGAAGGATACATAGATTTAAGATTTTTGAATTATGATTTATGATTTTTTTTGAACGCAGATGACGCTGATTTTTATGATTAAAGTATGATTTTTTTGGTTATTTGGTTTGATTTTTTTTTACCCCAACCCTGACTAAAGTCGGGACTATAATAGGGTTGGTTATATTTTGATTTTTTGTTTTTTTTAATTTAGATTTTTTTACCACTTAGGCACTTAGAACACTAAGAGACACTAAGGGGTTTGGTTTTGTTGGTTTGTTTGTTTTTGGTTTAAGCCACTCGGATTACAAATCCGAGCGAGCGGATTACAAATCCGAGCGAGCGGGTAACAAATCCGAGCGAGCGGGGGAGATTTAATTTATACTTCTTTACATATTTATCCTTTTAATTCAGTACATAATTTTTCTAATAATTTAATGGTTTCCTTTAACTCATTCTTTATTTTGATTAATATATTTAAATCGTCTTCTAATTTAATTACAAATTTGTTTTCATAAAGGGCTATTTTGTTGTGAATATCAGTTTCATCAGGATTTTCACTAAATTCCCAATGTGCTTTGGTTTCGAAAAACTTATCTCTTAATGCTGCAAATGCTTTCGTGTTTTTTCCCAAGGCATAGTTTTCATCCATTAGTTTTTTTATCAGATCATATAATCTTGTGCTTTGTCCTTCAGTTATTTTTATTTTACCTTTAGTTTTCTCTTTTTCGGAAACATCCAAATTGCTAAATATCTTATTTAATCTTTTTCTTATTGCTGTATCTTCCTTTCCCAATAAATCTATTTCGATAATGAAATCATCCATTTTGAATTTAAATTGCGCGACTCTTAGTAGATAAGCGACTAATTCGGGATTCTTTGCTTTTTTTTCCATATTATTTTTTATTTATTTCCCTTTAAGGATTTTTGATTTTTGATTTTTGATTTTCAACCCCAACCCCGACTAAAAGTCGGGACTATAACAGGGCAGGTTGTATTTTGATTTTTTTGGTTATTTAGTATAGATTTTTTTACCACGGAGACACGGAGACCATGTAGATACACTAAGGGGTTTGGTTTTGTTGGTTCTGCCCCTCGACTCCGCTCGGGGACCGTTTAATTCGCTCGGAGAGGTGTGGCGGTCACCGAGCGGAGTCGAGGTGTGGTTTTAGTTTTGTTTTTTTTTGTTCTTTATTTTTTTGTTTTTGGTGAAGTGGGATTTTCATTTTACAAGTTGTCTATAGGCGTAGCAAATGAATTCTGAATTGCCTGCTTGATCGAGGCGGGTTAAGTTGCAAAGGACTTCTTCGTCTTCGGGGTCGTCGATTTCATTGCTTTGACAGCTTAAGCAGAGCTGTGGTTTTGGAATCAGGTTTGGAAAAATCTCTGTTCCGTCATCGTTGTAATAAGGCATAGGATTTAAGATTTATGATTTGTGATTTTTTTGAATACAGATTTTTTAGGATTGGTTATGGTGGATTATTATTTTTTTGAAAAATGACTCAGGTTGGAAGCTGAGTAGAACAGAGATCAATATTTATTGCTTTTTTCTTAGAATTTATTCGTTCTAATTTTTTCTCATAATTATTCCAATCAATTTTATAACGGATGCAAATATTATGTTTGCGAACATCTGCTCTGAATTTTCTAACTAAAGAATCAGACCAATTTGAATGAATGTAATAATCCTTTTTTGTTTGCTGTTTTAGGTGAGAATTATAGTTATCAAAAGTTTGATTTAATGGACGGAAACGGCAATCAGCAATTTGAACACCCCATTCAAAACATTTTTTTCTTTTTGCTTCCAATTCTTCATAATCAAAACTCCAATTATAAACCATAAAAATAAAAATATCTTTTCTATTATAGCCAGCATTTTCCAAAATCGAAATCCAATTTTCGACTTCTGAGTGTTGATCATAAGCAAAATCCCATGCTAACCTGATATTATCAAATCTTGCTTTTTTAAGTAATACAGCTAATTCAGGTTTCTTGGCAAGAATCCTGCCATCAAATCCACTCTGGCATTCGCAATGCAATACTCGTCCATTATGTATAGTCTTAGATAGCATTGATAAAATATTTTTAATATTAGGATTGATAAGCATGTTGTTATCATAAAAGATTAGCTTGTTACTGCATATTTCTTTTTTTATTTCAGTTGCATTTTTATAGCTTAACTCTTCTATTTTCCATATACCACAAAATGGGCATTTCCGTTTACAGCCACGCATTCCATGAATTATTTGATAATTCACATCTACTAAATCATAAGCAGGTAAACATTTTTCCGCTTCTTCATGCTGTCCAACAAAAACTTCATCGCAGGCTGTATATTCTTTGCAATGTTCAGGCATAAGTGTTGCATATATTCCGCCCACAATAATTTTTGCCTTTGGATACAGGGTTTTGTAAAATGATACTGATTCTTTTACATATACTGACCAATAGGTGAAAAGTGAAGTTATGTAGATTTTTTTTGGATAAAAATCAGCCTCTTTGTTTCCTCTAATTAATTGAATTTGATATTTATTTTTTCTGTAGTAGGATGCAAGTTTAAGCAAGCCAATTGGTAAAAAATTAGAATGGTTCTTACTTTTAGTAGGAATTGGGAAGGTGGGTTCAACGAATAAAATCATATTTATTTTAGCCATTTTTCATTATAACTACGTAATTCTTGAATAGCAAAAACCGGATCAATTTTGCAATCGTCTTCAATAATATTGTATTGAATATTATGAACAATTTTTGAAACAGTTGGTTGCAAAAATTTCTCATTGATTAATAATTCAGTATTTTGATAAAATGGTGCAACAGAAGCTGGATTGTCTTCATATGAACCTAAAACAGTAAAGCAAAGCAACCTATTGCCTCCTGTACCTTGATAATAAAGAGTGGGGAAAAATTCTGGAATAAATTGGCATGAGCAAAATTGCTGAGATAAGGTTGAAATCAAATAAAGTCTTAATAATCTAGTGTTTCTTTCAGATTCTTTTAAATGATTGATTTCCTGCAAATATGTTTGATAAATTTCTTTATATAAACTTCCAGAAAAAACTTTTTTCGCTTGCGCTTCTTCTTCCAAAAAATGCGAATGAACAGTTAGAAAAAAAATAAATTTTGATTCTTTTTTTTCTTTAGCGATGTCTCTTTGAATTTCTAATAATTTTCTTATGACTTCACTTTTATAATATTCCGACACATTTCCATGTATATCTACAATTTTCAATGGTGCAGTAAGAGAATTGCAAAAATCTAAATTATAAATTCTGACACTGGAATCTTGATGAAATTTAGCTCCATTTTGGTCATATCCTTTTAAGATAATTTCTTCAAGGTTTCCTTGAAACAAACTAAAAGATTCTAATTTATTTTCATTTTCTAAATTATTTAAAATTGAATAAAGTCTGTTCAAATTAGCATTCGCCTTGTTTCTATTATATATTTTTGAGTAATCACCTATTTCGAATGCAATAACTTTCGTCAAATATTCAATCCAAGTTAAAATATCAATTGCTTCAATCCCGGGTAAACCGAAATAAGTTAATTTATAACCGAGCTTCTCTGAAATATGTTTTAACAATGGCTTACACCATTGTTCTCTAATAACTTTCTTTATAGGATGGTCAATAAATCCACTCATAAATTAATCTTCTAATAGATCTTCTATGTCTTGCTTTATTCTTCTTAATTTTATCTGATATTCATTCTTACTTTTGGAAGGTTGGATATATTGTTCGTCTAAAAATTGAAAAACCATTTTAATATCTTCACCTAAATCAAGACCAAACGAATCTAATACTTCCAAAAGACTTTTATATTGTATATCGCTTATTGTTGTCGTTATGTTTGGAAGAACTTTATTCTCATCAGCAATTTGAGATTCTGATTTTGCTGTAATGTTTTTGCTCTTTTTCTTCTTTGAAACAATTTCAAATCTAATTTGGTTTGCTAGCTTATTTATACTGTCAATTACAATTTCATAATCCTTTTCTCTGCTAATATTTTTATATCTCCCAGCTTTTTTTTTCTTTTCTAACCCTTCGAATATCTTTTTTAATTTGAATAACATTTCTAAAAGTTTTTCAGGATCCTGTCTATAAAATTCTAATTGGGCATTAGATTCTTTAAAAAAAATAATAGCTTTATTTAAATCATCATTTGCTTTTTGATCTTCTTGATAATTATCAGCGTATTCATAATATTCTTTTGCAAAGTTTTGTAATGATTCGCGAAATGAAGTTTTTAAAAGCGAGGGTTCAAAAGTGCTTCTTGACGCGTTTGGAAGTAATTTAGTATTTGTAACAATTATTTCGCCAATAGTTCTATTAAAAAAAACAGGTCTTCCAAAATACTCAAGTAAATCTTCTCTTTTTCCAATTGTAAAGCCCTGCTTTTTCAATAAAAATCCTCTAACTTTTTCATTTTTAATGCTATCTCGGTCTTTATTTAAGCATCCCCATGCTAATCCAAAGACTTCGTTTTCATTTCTTAATTCAATATAATAAGGTTGTAGAGGCTCTGGTTCAAAATCTTCATCCGTATAAGGCTTAAATAAATTTTTCCCATCTTCATTTACTTGCAATTTAATATTAACTAATTTAAATTTTGAATTATTTTTCTCACAGAATTCTTTTATTTTATTTTCAATATTCTTCCCCCATTTAAATCTTGGATTAAAAGGTAATGGAGTTACTTTCTCTAAATAATCAGCAACTTCATCAAATTTTGATAATGATTTAAAAAAATCAGGTTCTAATCCATTTAGTTCTACACGAGTACCTATTTTAACGAAATCCTCATTATTAAGCTTTTCAATAATAATATTATTTTCTAATAATTTTTGTAACGCTATCAACTCCTCCTCCTCTATCTCCTTTTTAAATCTCGCCTCACGTTGTCCTTCAAGTTCATTTCGCATTTTTTTAAAATCAAATGAAATTCTATTAGGACATTGACCCTTCACCTTAGAATAAATTACTAATTGCTCACAAATATGGAATGAACTATAAATACCAATACCCATAAAACCTACATGATTTTTAGGATTTTTATCTGAAACGCCTAGTCTTATTGCGTTTCTCATAGTTGTAAAATCCATACCTGAACCATCGTCTTGGACAACGATATTATTGTGCCTTATCTTAATCTCAATGTTTTCACATTTGGCATCAACACTATTCTGAACATATTCCCTAAGTGCATCTTTAGGGTCTGAATACATTCCTTTTGTTAGGATAGAAATTATTTCTCCTCCTATGTCTGACTTTTTTAAAGTAATCATTGTTTTATCACCTTATAATTTTTTACAAATGTAATAATTAGTTCGATATATTGTAAAAAAACAAAATGTAGATTTCAATTAATATTTTTAGAAAAAAGTTTATTATTTTGTAATCAACAACTTCTGAATTGTTTCCGTTAAGAAATATTAATAATATTTGATAATTCCTAGAACCATTATTGTTTTGGTTTTGTGAATTTGAGGGCGGCGATTTGATGGTATTGGGGGCTGTCGCCGCCGAAGAGGGAACGGATGTATTTTTTGACGAGGTCGGCGAGTTCTTTGCCACCGCCTGCGCCATAGAGGAGACGGTTGCGTTCGATGCGGGCGTTGTCGAAAGGAGGGAAGGCTTCGATGACGGCATCGTTGATGCTACGGATGTCGGTGAGGAGGAGGGTTAAGGTGTCGGTAGAGATTTCGGTTTCTTGGGGGTCGTAGAGGGGTTCGGCAATGAGAATCTGAATGAGGGCGTCGAGGTTGTTGATGGTGTGGTCAATGCCTGTTTGAGCGGCAGAGATTTGATTGACGGATTCGTCGGTGGGTTGACCTTCGACAATTTTTAGTTTTGGAATGGCACGGATGCCTTTGATTTTTTTGATATCAGATGCAATGTTTTCGAGGACATTTTTTGATATCTTGGTGGATGCTGCATAGTTGTAAACTTTTGTGAGGAGTTTGTCGAGCGGTTCGAAGATTACTTGACGTCCTTTGATTTTGATTACCCAAATAGCGCCTTTTTCGTTTACTAATTTGAATATTGCTTTTTCGGCAGCTAAATGAAGGATTAGCGCTGCGAGGAGGATGTCATCGTTGCTGGGTTGATACCTAGTGCCGATGGCTTTTACAATGGCAATTGCTTTATTTAAATTACCGTGATTTACTGCATGTCCTGTTTCCATAATAATATGTTTTTAATGTTTGTGGGTACAAAATTATGAAATTTTATAATACAAAGCTTTTTTTCATGAATTTTTTAAAAAAAAAATTCATCCTGTCATTAATAGTCATTAAAAGGTCATTTTTTGTCATTGATTGTCAATGCTTGTCATTGGTGGTCATTGAGTCATTGGGTCATTTTTCTCTAAGCTGTTGAATTGGTCAAATTAACCCCAACCCCGACTAAAGTCGGGACTATAATAGCGAGTCATTTAATAATCATTTTTTGTCATTGATTGTCAATGCTTGTCATTTGTGGTCATTGAGTCATTGGGTCATTTTTCCCTAAGCTGTTGAATTGGTCAAATTAACCCCAACCCCTTAAAAAGGGGCAATAATTGAGCGGGATTTAATGATCATTTGTTGTC
>CAIOYH010000003.1 GCA_903862465.1 uncultured bacterium
ATGGATTTGCCTATACCCGCAAGTGCGTAATATGATATTCCCAATGGATTTGCCTATACCCGCAAGTGCGTAATATGATATTCCCAATGGATTTGCCTATACCCGCAAGTGCGTAATATGATATTCCCAATGGATTTGCCTATACCCGCAAGTGCGTAATATAGTATTCCCAATGGATTTGCCTATCCTCTAAAATGAGAGATACAATATACAATATTTTAAATTTACAATGGCAATAATCAATACTATCAAATGATTATCGTGGGTGAGCTTTTTTATTGTTATATTGTTGGATTGTTGAATTGTTTTCTTCTTAGTGCTCTTAGTGCCTTAGTGGTTTCCTCTTGGAATTTGGTATTTGGAACTTTAAGTACTTGAAGTACTTTAGACACTTTAAATACTTTAGGCACTCTCCTCCCTAAAAAGTATTCGTAAACCCAAAATGTATCTTCCCCTGCTTAAACGAAATCGCCTGCGAGAACTCACTTCCCAATGCATAATAGATAGAAAACATCCCTATCTTCGTATCAAACGCTGCTCCTGCCCCAAAACCATAAGGCGTGTCGTGCACAAAGCTCTTTTGCGTCCGTTTCTCATAATAAGCCCCATTAAAAAACACCGCAAAGAACGAATTCCGCTCAAACAAATACCGCAACTCCACCAACACGGTCGAAAAATAAGAAGCCCGCAACGATTCCTCATCAAACCCCCGCAAAGACCGCAACCCGCCAAAGCGAAACAGCTCATTGTCAAACAAACTATGATTGATCAGATAGCCATTATCGCTATTCAGCAGCAAAGTCGTCTTCTTAAACATCGGCACATACACACTCCCATTAAAAACCATCTTCACCTGCGTTGATTTCAGCGCAATACTATCATACAAAGC
Organism: uncultured bacterium; assembly: GCA_903862465.1. Classification (GTDB taxonomy): domain Bacteria; phylum Bacteroidota; class Bacteroidia; order Bacteroidales; family CAIWKO01; genus CAIWKO01. The sequence continues at coordinate 890 of CAIOYH010000003.1, forward strand.
CGCCTGAATCGCGTCATTCCTACTAATCTTCTTCACCCCTGCCGCCGCCGAGAAATAAATCGCATGTCCCCGCGTCGGATTCGGTTTATAATTATACTTTTCGATGTTGATTTCCGCACCAAACAAGTTCGCCCTCACATCAGCGAAATCGGGCAGCACTGTCATCGTTTCAAAGCCCGTTGAACTCAGCAGCCGCGACGAATAAATGTCTGCAAATGCCTTCACATAATTCTGTCCGCTAAAGAAATACTGCACCCCTATGTTGTGTTCCACAGTCAAATACGACGTATCCTTCTTAAACAAGATAAACTTATAATTGATGCCGAAAGGAGTGCCAAACAAATACGGATAAGCCAAATTGATTTTCAAATCTTGTGTACCTTTTGAGATGCTACGCCAATCCAAGTCAATAAATTCGCCATGCCCGAACGCATTCAATAAGGATAACTTCAATTCACCGTTGATCAACACCTTCCCCGTCGTCCTATTGTTTGGCAAAACGCCTAAAACTCCATAAAAACGACTTGCTTTTTTCTTATCAAGATAAATATACACCCGTGCTTTATCCTCCGTGAACAAAACTTCGGAGGGTTTCACCTCATTCCCAAAAGCCAATTCCCGCAAACGACTATCAATGCGCTCCACCTGCGATTCATCGTACAAATGACCGGGTTTTATACCTATATAATGATAGATATACCCCCGCGAAATCCTTCCATTGCCTTTCATCACGATGCTATCCACCGTAATTTTATGATGCTTCTCGAAATGAATAGCAGCCTCCACCCTATCATCGCCAATCAAAACGCTATCTAACGCAAATGACGCAAAAGGATAACCATTATCTTCACAATAACCGATAAGCTTCTCTGATAATTTAAGGATTTCCTCATATCTGAACGTCTTATCGCGATAGCTTTTCTCCTTAAACCCGACTTCATTCATCAAGTATTTATCCAAATTGCCCTTACGCAGCCGAATATTTTGATAGATGTCGCCCACATGAAACAAAGCCCTAACATGCAAGGAATCCACTATCAAAGAATCAATACTTGCTGCCAAATAACCTGCTTTCAGGTAGCTCAATAACAGATTCTGCGCCGCCCCTATAGCTTCTTCTTTCGAACTAAAGAGCTTCGCCTGTCCTTTCTTTAGGGATATAGCTTGTGCCGAATCAGTAATCACTATTTTCAGATGTACATTCCGCTGCGCCGCCAACTCTGTTGAGAAAAGCAAAGCAAACATCATGAAAACTATTATCACTGATCTTGGCATGAACGTCTCCTGTTAGTCCACCGACCAATCAATAGGCGATTTGCCCATAGATGTCAATATCTCATTGGTTTTGGAGAAATGTTTACAGCCCATAAACCCGCTATAAGCCGAAAACGGTGATGGATGCGGTGCTTTCAGTAGATGATGTTTCGAAGTATCTATTAAAGATTCTTTCCCTTGCGCAAATTTTCCCCATAAGAGAAAAACTATACTTGATTTATGTTCTGAAAGATTACGTATCACAGCATCCGTAAACTTTTGCCACCCGAATTCTTGGTGTGCATTGGGTGTATTTGCCCTCACGGTCAGCGATGCATTGAGCAACAGCACCCCTTGCTTCGCCCATTTCTCAAGATTGCCAATCACAGGAATCGGAATACCCAAATCGCTATTGATTTCCTTGAAGATATTCTCCAAAGAAGGAGGCTTTTTGATGCCTGTTGCCACCGAGAAGCACAATCCATTTGCCTGCCCCGCCCCATGATAAGGATCTTGACCTAATATAACCACCTTCACCGCATCAAAAGGCGTATAATCGAAAGCAGCAAAAATCTGTTGCCCGGGAGGATAAACAACGTATTGCTTTTTCTCTTCCACCAACTTACTCTTCAAGGCAGCGAAATACTCCGAATCGAATTCGTGTTGTAAGACATGTTTCCAACTTGCTTCAATAGCAGGATTTATATTTGACATAGTATATAATTTTTCCACTACAATAAACGTTATAAAAGCGTATATAATATTATTCAACAAAAATATGTTAGCAAGTTTTGATACTTAGCGTATTCTATGTCCATTTTTTTTATTACTTTTGCAAAATCAAATCACATTAAAACACATTTAAACCATGAAGAAATTTATTGCCATCATCATTCTTGTTTTCGCAGTTGCCATCACGATAAGCTCGTGTAAAACTGTTTCAAATTGTGGTGCTTATAAATCTCATTTATCACATTCAAGATATTAATATTATGAAAAAAACAGCCATTGTTATCGTTTTGGTAGTTATGTTAACTACGATTCTTGCTTCATGCAAAACACATCAACTTTGTCCTGCATACGGCAAAGCCACCAAAGCAAAAACTGAAAAACGCGGATAAGAAACGTTTTTTACTTATAAAAACGCATCCGGTTTTTAGTTTCTTTGTTTCAATTTTATTGCTATGTACCGTTTCCTGAACATATTTTTATTAATAGTCATACTATTTCTAAGCATTAATGTTTTTGGACAATCGGAACCAAGTATAGACAACAAGATACTGTTTCGTAAAGAACAAACCGGCTCTATTATGGTACATTCCGGAGGTTTCGGAATTGGCTACCACAATGGGAAATCTGTGACTTTTCTGCGGAAGTTTATGTGGGAGATTGAAGCTCTTAGCATCAAACATCCCAAAGAATATAAGGTAAGTTCATATTACCAAAACTCAAAGAATTTTATTTTCGGCAAGCTTAATAGCTTTTATACCATACGAGGTGGCGTTGGACAACAACATGTTTTAAACCGCAAACCGTATTGGGGTGGTGTTGAAGTGCGTTTGTTTTATTATGGAGGCATCTCTTTAGGAATAACCAAAGCTCAATACCTTAATATAGTTAAAATAGATGAAGTAACAGGGCAGTATATGACAGTACAAGAGCGTTTCGATCCCGCAGTGCATGCCATTACTGATATTTACAGCAAAGGTTCTTTTTTCAAAGGCTTCAACTACATGGGAATCTACCCCGGTTTGTATGCCAAAATTGGTTTAAGTTTTGAATATGGTGCTGATGAGCATTTTGTAAAGTCATTGGAATGTGGAGTCTTTGCTGATGGATTTTACAAAAACGTTCCCATCATGGCATTTCAAAAGAATCAGTTTATTTTTGTGAATGCTTATATTGGCTTGCATTTTGGCAAGCGTAAACTTTAGCACTGATGTCTGATTCTGCTCATCATCCTCATCCGTATAAAAAGAAACCCGATTGGCTTAGAATTAAGCTCCCTTCTACCAACGATTATTCCTACCTAAAAGAAAATTTGTCCCATTATGGACTTCACACGATTTGCGAAAGCGGTAAATGTCCAAACATAGCAGAATGTTGGGCAGCCAAAACTGCCACCTTTATGATATTGGGAGATATCTGTACACGTAACTGCCGCTTCTGTGGCGTAACGAAAGGCAAGCCCAACACAACAGATATTCAAGAACCGGAGCATATCGCAGAAGTCATCAAAAAGATAGGATTAAAACATTGTGTGCTCACATCCGTCACGCGCGATGATTTGCCTGATGGTGGGGCAAAAATATGGCACGATACAATCGTAGCAGTAAAAGAAAAAAATCCTGAAATAACTATCGAAGCCCTCATCCCTGATTTTAACGGAGATGTTGTCGCCTTAAACATGGTGATTGCATCAAAACCCAACATCATTTCGCATAATTTAGAAACCGTGCGACGCTTAACCCCAGAGATAAGAATAAAAGCGCAGTATGATGTCAGTTTATTTGTCATCAAAACTATTGCCGAGTCAGGCATAAAAGCTAAGTCGGGCATCATGCTTGGCATAGGTGAAACGCTTGAAGAAATCAGGGAAACTATGGACGATTTGTTGCAACAGCATTGTAGAATCATCACCATAGGCCAATACTTACAACCCACACGCAACAATATTCCTGTTGTAAAATATTATGCTCCTGAAGAATTTAAAGAAATAGAGCAAATAGGCTTGCAAAAAGGATTTCTGCATATTGAAAGTGGTCCCTTGGTTCGATCTTCTTATCATGCAGAGAAACATGTTTGATTTTTTAATGAATATAGAATAAATATCTTGGCATTATTTTGAAACAAAAAATTATATTTAATAACCCAATAATGCCGTTAACTGAAAATATACTACCGTTAACTGATTTGGTGCATCGGAATTCATAAAATTATATTACCTTTGTTGTTGTTGATTAAATTCGCAAAAAAAAATAAAAAAGTTTTTGGTAGGTAATTAAAAAACCGTATCTTGCACGCGATTTTAAAATGACATAAAACATATAAGTAAAACAATTAATAATATGACAATCAAATAAATAAAAATATGAAAAACAAAAATCTATTCTTTAGTTTCGTAGGATTAGGTGTAATTATTGCTATTATCCTCACCGCTACGATTAATGGAAATCAAGAAAAAAAGTACAGTCCTCGCAATTCTGTAGGCGAACAAGAGATTGAAGGCGCTATGCAATGGCTAAACGAAATTCGTAATAACAGAACAAGCGGCACCATAAATCCCATTGATGTTTTGAATGCCCGCGAAGAAATTGCTCAAATGAATAAATCGAGAGCTCTTGGAATGCAATGGCATGAAGTGGGTCCAAATAATGTCGGCGGACGTACTCGCGCCATTTTAGTTGACCGTAACAATAGCAATTTGCTTTATGCAGGCGGTGTAAGTGGTGGTTTGTTTAAATCCACCACAGAAGGAACTTCATGGGAACCCATTCCAAGTATGACGGAAGTTAACATTAGTTGCATCGCACAAAACCCGGTCAATGGTAACATTTACGTTGGAACAGGTGAAAGTTTCACCAATGCAGGTTATGTTGGTGGCACACCGGGCTTTATTGGCAGCGGTGTTTACGAATCAACCGATGGTGGTGCAACATGGCAAATTTTCCATGGTGCTCAACCTACTGTTGTTGGCAGCACAACCACTGATTGGGCTTTTATCAATAGAATTGCTGTTGACCCTATCAGCCAACGTGTTTATGTTGCCATGAATAAAGGTTTACGGTATTGGGATGATGCATCAAGTACATGGATTAATCCTGTATATTTAACCGCTTCCATTTTGAATACAGGTAATGCAATGGATTTGGCAGTTGGATCAGATCAAACAGTTGCAGTTGGTATTGCGGGAAAATTATTTATTTCACCTGGCGGTTCAGGAAATGGCGAGCCACATACTTTTGTTGATAATAGTCCAACTACAGGAGTTAGCAGAGTTGAACTTGCCATAGCACCTTCGAATCCTAATTATATTTATACTAGCCTTGTTAGCACCACTGGTGGATTAAAAGGTGTTTATCGTTCTACAGACAAAGGTCTTACTTGGACATTAATCGGACCAGGAGGCTCAACAGCTTTTGAACTTTTCGGACCTAACAACCAAGGAACGTACGATAACTGCATTGCTGTTCATCCTACAAATCCCGATAAAATTTTTGTAGGTGGTTTGGTGATTTGGGAATGGCATTTAGGTAGTAGCTTCACACAAGTTACAACCGGTTCGGAGCAATATGATGCTCATGTTGATATGCACGCTATTGTTTTTGATAAAAACCATCCTTCTACATTATATTTAGGTTCTGATGGTGGTATTGCAAAGTCAACAAATACAGGTGCAACCTTCCAAACGATAAATAAAAACTATAATGTAACCCAATTCTATGCTGTTGCTTGTAATGGTTCCACGGGTGTTATGGGTGGCACACAAGATAATAGTTGTCCTTATGTAGCAGGAACCGATCCTTTTGATTTGAAAAAAAGTAGAAAACTTTTTGATGGTGATGGCGGTTGGGCAGCTTTCTCGCTCGTCAATCCTGATGCATTTTTTGGCACTATGCAAAATGCAGGTTTCTGGCGTTCGGCAGATAGAGGCATTACCTATCAATCTGCAACTAATGGAGCATTTATCAGCAGTTTCATGCAAGGCACCGGAACACCAGGTTTTGATGGAGCTTTTGCACCTTTTGTAACTCCTTTGGGCCTTTGGGAAAGTTTTAATGATTTGAACAGTCCATTCCAAACTTTGTTTATAGCAGATACTAATTACGCGGTTGGTCAGACATTGGTAGTTAGTAGCCATAATAACAATGTTGCTTTTCAGCATGTTTTAACACCCTTAGAAGGCGCTTTGACTAAACATGATTCTTTGTATGTACAAGATATTATCACTTCAAAATTCTTTGTTGGTTTAAATAATGGTATGTGGATGACATGGGGACCGCTACAATTTCAAGGAACACCACAATGGTTCCATATCGCAAATATTTCAGGTCCTAACACTTTCAGCATTTCTAAAGATGGCAATACCATGTATGTTGGAACTCTGAATGGCGGATTATATCGTCTGACAAATTTATTAGCCATGACGGATGACTCCGTAACAGGTACCTACAACAACCCCAATTGTGTTGTGGTAGATACTTTGATGAGAACTTTTACCGGTCAAGCAGTGACTAGCATTGGCATTGATCCAAATAATCCTGCTCGTATAGTGGTTTCATTAGGAAACTATGGCAATACAGATTATATTTATTATTGTGCAAATGCACTCGACCCCTCTCCTACTTTTGTTGCAAAAACAGGAACTACCACAGGTTTGAAACTGCCAAAGATGCCTGTTTATTCAGCTATCTTCGAAATGGGACATCCTAATATGGTGATTTTGGGAACTGAATATGGTATGTATGTTACAACTGATATTACGAAAGCAGCAAACCAAATTACATGGACAGAAGAAAACACAGGAATGGCCAGAGTACCTGTTTTCATGATTCGTCAGCAGATTTATGATTATCCCGGCGTCAGCAATTATGGTATGATTTATTTGGGAACTCATGGAAAAGGTTTTTATTCCAATAGTGAGTATCTTGGAATTAATGATAATGACAAACCCAATGAAATCAGCTCTAACAATATCAATGTATATCCTAACCCCGTTATTGATAATGTAAACATCGCTTATACCTTGATTCAAAAAGCAAATGTAACGATTAAGATATATGATTTGAACGGACGTTTGGTTAAAGTTCGCAACCTGATGAATAAACCAAGTGGTTATAATGTGGAAGCAATCAATTGCACCGATTTGAATCGCGGCACATATATCATGCAGCTTTTGCAAGGCAACAACAGCAAAACAACCAAATTTGTTGTAACAAAATAAGACATCCTGAATAACCTTTAATATAAAGGTATCATAAAAAACGAGCATTATCTGAAGATGCTGCTCGTTTTTTATTTTTGGTGTATACACTCCACTTATTTTAATCTGTCTTTAAATGCTTTCTCAAACTTCTCGACTTTTGGTTGGATGACCATACGACAATAGGGTTCGTTTTTATTATTCTCGAAGTAGTTTTGATGATAATTTTCGGCTTTATAGAACTCCGTAAACTTTTCTACTGCTGTAACTATCGGCTTATCATAAACCTTAGCGTCATTTAGTGTTTTGATAATGGTCAAAGCGGCTGCTTGCTGTTCGTGGTTCCTATAAAAGATTACCGAGCGATATTGCGTGCCTACATCGTGACCTTGACGATTGAGTTCGGTGGGGTTGTGAACCGTGAAGAACACCTTGAATATTTCGTCGAGATTGGTGATGGTGTTGTCGAATATGATTTGAACCACTTCGGCATGATGGGTGGTGCCCTCGCACACTTCTTTGTAGGTAGGGTTTTTGGTGGTTCCGCCTGAGAAACCTGACTCGACGGAGATAACCCCCTTGAGTTTTTCATACACGGCTTCCACACACCAATAGCAACCGCCACCTAAGGTGATGGTGTCGCGCTGTTGCTCATTTATGGGTATCTCTTTCTTATCTAGTTCGAAATCGAGGGCGACGGAATTCATACAATAGCGTTTGTGGGTGGGCGCAGGTCCATCATCAAAGAGATGTCCGAGATGGCCGCCGCAACGACCACACAGGACTTCGGTGCGGTTCATGCTATAGGAATTGTCGGGTTGATACACCACACTGTTTTTGTGGAGGATTTCGAAGAAACTGGGCCAACCGCAGGTGCTGGCAAACTTGGCGTCGGAACGAAACAAGGGAAAGCCGCAGGCAGCACAATAGTAGATGCCTAAGCCTTCGAAGTTCCATAGCTTGCCCGCGAAAGCGCGCTCGGTGTCTTTGTGGCGCGACACTTCGTAGAGTTCGGCAGGCAGGATGCTTTTCCAAGTGGCATCGCTCAAGCTTAGCTTGGTGGTGTCGGTGTGGGAATAATAGGGGTTGTTTGGTTTTTGGTTGTTTGTGTCCATGGGTGTTGCATTTGAGTTGTTGGTGGGCGTGCTTTGTCCGCAGGAAGATAAAATCATGGCGCAGCAAACAAAGTAAGCGATTATAATACTTTTCATAAGATTCATGATGTAGGCATTAGCATCAGCCATTAGGCTTGATGGTATAATAAACTCTGATGGGTTTATATTATTTTGTGAGGGGAGCGTTTATTTTTGACGGAGGGAAGCGAGAGGAGGTTTGCAAAATGTCATTAAATGTTATTTCTTATGCCATCCTAACTAAAAAAATCCCATTTGAGCTTAAGCTACAATCATCGTAGTTGGTGTTACGATCATCGTAGCTGGTGTTATGATCATCGTAGCTGGTGTTACAATCATTGTAGCTGGTGTTACAATCATCGTAGCTGGTGTTACAATCATCGTAGCAGGTATTACAATCATCGTAGCTGGTGTTACGATCATCGTAGCATGAGCTACGATCATCGTAGCAGGAGCTCCAATGGAAATAAAATCAGGATAAATCATCATGAATTGCTCTTTAACTATATAATATGTAGAAGAATAAGGAATAGTAGAAGCATTAGAATCAAACTTAGCGACTACGAAATGTTGTCAAAACATTTGCCCTCACCTCTTTTAATTTGAAATTTATTTTTAGGCTCTGCCTATTTCTTACCAAGTTGTAGTATGGCTCCAAGCCACTCCCCAACTATCCATCCAAATCTTATAAAAGTAAAATCCATTTACTGAATTATTATGTGTACTTTTGCTCTTGAAGTTTGATGCCGATGCGTTGAACTAAAAAATGAGTGGTGTTTTTATGAATCTATTGATACGTATAGTTGTTGTCTGTTTTTTGGTGGTGGTTTCCGATGTGTATTTTTATCGGATACTCAACAGGGTGTTCTGTGGGACGGTTAAACAAAGACGTTGGCTGAAAATCGGAATCGCGCTGCTGCTGTTGCTTTTTATTATCTTCGAGATGGGTGTGGTGGTGGTGGTGGGTTATCCCGAAGACAACTATGTCAAATATCGGCAATTGTTTCTGTTGTTGGATGCGTTTATGTTGGTCTATTTGCCGAAGGCTTTGGTTGCTTTGGTGTTGATGGGGATGGATGTTGGGTGGCTTTGCATCAAATTGGGCAAGGCGATGATGGGCAGGAAAAAGCTTAGGAGGCTTCCGAAGGGAGTTTTTGTGGGCGCGTTGGCGTTGTATGTTGTGTTTTTGGGCATCACGGTGTATGGTTTTGTGTATGAGAAAACTGATGTAAAGTTGAAGAAAGTGGATGTGTGGTGCGACAAGCTGCCGCGTGGGTTTGATGGGTTCACCATCGTGCAAATATCGGATGTCCATTTGGGAAGTTTCACCCAAACGAACACCATCGCCCGCAGTGTTGAGATGATTAATGCCGCGAAGCCCGATATGTTTGTGTGCACGGGCGATATGATTAATGTGAGCGATAAAGAGATGACGCCTTACATCCCCCTGATGGCGGAGATACGCGCTCCTTATGGCAAATTCAGCATCTTGGGCAATCACGATATCGGCGATTATTTTACGTTGAAGAAGCCTAAGAATCAGGAGGCGATTACCAAGAATTTGATTGCGAATGAGCAAAAGATGGGTTGGGTGGTGCTGATTGACAGTGGGTGTTATATCCATAAAGCCGGCGATTCGATGGCGTTGATAGGCGTGAACAATTGCGGAAGTTTCCCTTTCAGACATTCGGGCGATGTGGGGAAAGCGATGCGGGGCATTGGTGCTTCGGATTTCAAAGTCATGTTGTCGCACGATCCTGATTTGTGGGAAAATGAGATAGTGGGCAAGACCGACATAGGGCTAACCCTTTCGGGACACACCCATGCGATGCAGTTGGCGTTGATTTGTGAACTGTTTCAGGTGAGTCCTTCGATGTTTAAGTATAAAGAATGGTATGGATTGTATCAGCAGGGCGGGCAACAAATCTATGTGAATCCCGGCTTGGCATACAGCGGTTTCGCGGGCAGGATAGGCACCCGACCTGAGATAACTGTCATCACCCTGAGAGCAAAAAAATAAATATTATCAGATAATTGGGTTCATTCTCATGAGTTTTGTTTAAATTTACACCTTAAAATTATTGCTATGACACTTACCCTTATTTTGTTCGTAATTGTTTCACTTTTAAGTGGAATCATCCTAGGTTGGCTTTTGCAAAATGCGAAAATAAATCCACTGAAAGCCAAACTTCAGGAGGCAGAACGCGGCATGATGGAGAAAACTTCGGATTTGGCAAGCCTGCAACGCTTGGAAATGGAGAAGATGGAGCTTCTGAAAAAGCATATAGCGGACTTGGAACAACAACTTATCACCGAAAGGGAGAAGAATTTTCAATTGGGCAGCAAATTGGCAAAGGCGGAAGAGCAAAATTTGAGTTTGACGGATAAACTTGCGCAGCAGAAACAAGAGGTGGAAGACATCTCGAAGAAGTTTCTGACGGAGTTTGAGAACTTGGCAGGAAGGATATTGAAGCAAAACACAACGGATTTCACCTTATCGAATCAGAAAAACATATCGGATATATTGAATCCGCTGAAAGAAAAAATTACTGCCTTCGAAAAACAAGTGCATGAGACTTACGAGAAAGGCATCAAAGACCAAACCGATTTGAAAGCGGAACTGAAAAAGCTGCAGGATTTGAATCTCAACATATCAAAGGAGGCGAACGACCTGACCAAAGCACTGAAAGGCGACACGAAGAAACAAGGTAATTGGGGCGAGTTTGTTTTGGAAAGAATCCTGGAACGTTCGGGATTGACCAAAGGGATGGAATATGAAACGCAGTTCACCACACGCAACGAGGAGGGGGAAATGATACGCCCCGACGTGATTGTGAAGCTGCCCGAAAACAAACATATCGTGATTGACTCTAAGGTGTCGCTGAGGGCTTATGAGCAATATGTGAACGGGGATACGGCAGAGGAAAAAGACCGCTACATCAAACTGCATGTGGAATCAATCAAAGGGCATGTGAAAGGGTTGAGCGATAAAAGCTATGCCCATGCCGACGCGATTAATTCGCCCGATTTTGTGTTGATGTTTATGCCGATAGAATCCTCGTTTAGCATCGCCGTGCAAACAGATTTGGAACTGTTTAATTATGCATGGGACCGCAGGGTGGTTATCGTGAGTCCCTCCACTTTGTTGGCAACGTTGAAAACCATAGAATCAATATGGAAACGGGAAAAACAAACCCAAAATGCAATAGAAATAGCAACGGAAGGTGGGAAACTCTATGATAAGTTTGTGGGATTGGTGGATGATTTGAAGAAGATGGGCAATCAGTTAGACACGGTGCAAAAGACCTATAAAGATGCAAGCGGCAAATTGTATTCGGGCAGTGGCAACTTGATTGGAAAGGTGGATAAGCTTAGGCAATTGGGCGCTAAAACTGCCAAGAATCTTCCTGAAATATTTATGATAGGCGACGATGCTACTACAGAAACTAACGAAACTTCGGAATCATGATAAAATGCTACACTAAATCTTTATCAACAAAATATACAAATACTCGTTTCCGCTTTGGCGGTTTCGGAAGCCTTGTGTTGATAGCTGTTTTATTGGGGATGACGGCTTGCTACAATCCTTCGAAAATCAGTTTCACCAATATATCTTCCAATTATGTGAATTTGGCAAAGAATTTCAACCTGAGCATTTCGGGATTCACCCCCGATTCGTCCACATGCAAGGTGTATTTCAAATTTAACTCCCAAGCTTTGTTCTTTCAAAAAGACATCAAGAAAAATTATTTCTTTTCGAAATACAAAATAAACTATGAGCTGTATAACAGCTATGATTTGAAGAAACTTTTAGACTCTGCCACCGTAAACTTCATTGATTCCACTCATTTCAACACCACTGTGGAGATTTTCGATAGCCTGAGTATCCCTATTCACGACCATACATTCTATACCATCGCGTTTATGTTAACTGATTTGGGCAAGAAATACAGTACGACGAAGTATCTCTACGTTTCGAGCAGGCAGAATCTGAGTCGGAACAGCTTTTTGATGGTTCACGAAAATAATATCCCTTTTGTGGAAAGCTATATCAAAAATGGCGAACGCTTTCGTATCCTTTGTCGTGATAAAAACATACAAACTCTCTACGTAAAGTATTTCAACAGGAGCTTCCCCATCGCCGAGCCGCCCTATACTCTACCGGCAAACAGACCGATGAGCTTTGTGGGTGACAGTGTCTTTACGGTTGCCGTATCCAACGGCACGACCGATATGCTCTCGTTTAACCCCCAAGGGATTTATCATTTCCAAACCGACACATCGCAGAAAGAAGGCTTCAGTTTGTATCGCTTTGCGGACGACTTCCCCGAAATCACTTCCTTAGAGCAGATGCTGTTGCCCTTGCATTATATCACCACCAAGACCGAATATTTGGATTTGAGCAGCGCGAAGAACACCAAAGCGGTGATGGATGCATTTTGGTTGGAAAAGGCAGGCAACCCCGACAGGGCGCGGGAGTTGATACGCACGTATTACAATCGCGTGCAGGATGCCAATCGCTATTTCACCTCCTATACGGATGGATGGAAGACCGACCGCGGTATTATTTACGTCATTTTTGGCTCGCCCATCAATGTGTTTCGTTCGGCGAGCAACGAGACATGGTATTATGGCGAAGACCAAAACATGATTTCGATTACCTTGGTTTTTACCAAGACATGGAACCCTTTAACGGATAATGATTACACTTTGGAGCGAGGCATCGAATATAAAGATTTATGGTATAAAGCTGTGCAGAAATGGAGGCAATAATATGATATGGTATATTTTGATTAGCATTGGGGCGTTGCTCCTTGTTGTATGGATTATTTATTTTAATAGCTTCGTTCGCTTCACCAATAAGGTGCATGGCGCGGAAAGTGATGTGGATGTGCAGCTCAAACGTCGGTTTGATTTGTTGCCCAACTTGGTGGAGATTGTGAAAGGCTACGCCAAACACGAGCGCGAGCTGTTTGAGAACATCGCCACACAGCGTTCGCAATTCGACGGGGCAGTCAATACCCAAGAAAAGGCGAAAGCGGGGAATGAAATCACCTCGCTGTTAAAGAATTTATTCGTTGTGGTAGAAAATTATCCCGAACTCTTAGCTGATAAAAGCTTTATCAATCTACAAAACTCCTTGATTGAGATTGAAGACCAAATTCAGATGTCTAGGCGCTATTATAATGCCGTTGTTCGGGACTATAACACCTTGGTGGAGTCGTTTCCCGGGCTTGTTTTCGCCAAAGTGTCGGGCTACAAAGCGGTGCCTTTCTTCGAGATTGCCTTTTTGGAAAAAACCGTTATTCAAGTGAAATTATCTTAATGTAATCGTATGAAAAAACTCGTTTTTCTTCTCGCTGCTTTTGTCATTAGCCTTGGGGCTATGGCGCAAGAGGCTTTTGTTATCCACAACTATACGGTGGATGTGAACATCAACGCTAACGGTTCTTTCGATGTGAAAGAAAGCATCGCGCTCACGTTTTCCGAATCCCGTCATGGCATCGTTCGGAAGATACCTTTCCGCTACAAACAGACCCGTGTGGACACCGCCAACAGGGCGAAGCGTGGCGATTATAGCCCCTATTACGAAACCTACGTGAAAAACATCAGCGTGGAAGGCTTTGAGTTTTCGACCACCAAAGAAAGCGACTTCATCGTTATCAAAATAGGAAATGCCAACAATACGGTGAGCGGCAACCAAACCTACGTGGTGAAATATACCGTGTGGGGCGCACTCAATAGCTTCAGCCGCACTACGGAATTCTTTTGGAATATGGTTGGGAATAATTGGGATACAAAAATTGAGAACGTTGCCTTTCATGTGCGTTTTCCTTCTAAAATAAAATTAGGAAATGGCGACGTTTTGGCGTTCACGGGCAGGGAAGGTTCAAAAGAAAGCAACGTTACGATGGATATTTCGCCTGAAGGCATCTCGGGAAGAAGCAACAAAATCTTGAACGCAAACGAAGGCATCACCCTTGCGGTGCGTTTCCCCTTGTCGTATTTCAAAAGTACCGACATCCCCATCGAAGAAATGGCAAGTCAGTATTATGTCAAGACGTATAACACCACTGTGAAGCTGAACAAAGACGCTTCCTTGAACGTTACGGAACGTTATGTGGTCACTTTTGTGAATCCGACTTATGCGTTCACGCGCTATTTTGGCAATACCCAATCGGAAGAAGAAAATGCGACGAAAAGTCGTGAGAATATCTTCATAGAAAACTTCACGGGCGCTTGTGTTTCGGGCGCTGAGAAGAAATTGAGATTCACTTCGCAAGCTTTTGGCGACAACAAAAACGTTAAAGTGGAAGCAAACTCGCCCATGATTGGCACTTATGAGTTTGTGTTCAACTATCGCGTGTGGGGCGCCTACTCTTTCAAAGAAAATTTGGCAGAAATCAATTGGAATATGCTCAACAGCGACATGAAAGAACCTGTGGAGAGTTTTGCTTTCAAGCTTATTATTGATACAACGATACATTATACGCGTCAGCATATCGGTTTTTTTGAGAACAAAAGCCCCGTGTTTTACGACACCCATTGTAATTATAAAGAAAACAGCTATGAGCCTAAGCTCAACATCGCTGCCAAGTATTGTCCTCAGATAGATTTTAAAGTGAAGTTGCATGGCTCGAATATTTCCCAAAAGATGGTTCCTTATGATATCTACGCCAAAAATTATGTGATAAAAGACTTCAACACCGAGTTGACTGTGCAGAAAAATGGCGTGGTTCATGTGAAGCAAATCTATAAAATCGCTTTTGCGAATAATAAGGATGCTAACAATAATTTCTATACCGAAATACGCTATGTGTATCCAAAAGATTGGCGCATGTACACCACTCGGAGATATGAGGTTCCTTATTATGCTTTACTCGGTAATAAAACCAAACTCATAGTTAAAAACATTGATGCAGAACCAAGCCCCAATATACGTACGGATTGGCAAGACATGAACTATATTGTTGATTTTAATTCCACAGCAGCTAAAAAAGATTCTATTTATACTATTGAATACGATATATTTGATATTATACATACCAAAGCCGGCAACTTCGCGATGAACTATCCTCTCATCTCTTTGATGGATGAACCCATTTGTTCGGCAAGTTTCTCCATCAAATTCTCTGAAGAGACCGCATTTCCCTTTCTTTTCTATAGTATTTCGACCGATGATGAGGTGGCAAAGAACCAAACCATCACCATCCGCCGCGTTGGCAACACCATCATAGGCACATTACCCCGCGGTTTGATGCCTCAACAAAGTGCTATTCTTTACGCCGAATTTCCTCGTTCCTATCTGTCGGTGGGAACCCTATGGTTGAAGATTCAATTACTTTGGATGAACAATTTTCTGCTGATTATCCCTTTTCTTTTCTTGATATTGCTGCTTATCATTTGGTATTTCATCGGTCGCGACACCAAAGAGACGGTGGTGGTGAGCTATTATCCTCCTGCGGAAGTCACTCCGGCGGAAGTTGGTCTGTTGTGGGATAACAAATTGCAGAAGCGCGACTTGGTTGCCCTGATTTTCTATTGGGCGGGCTATGGTTATCTGACGATAAAGGAGTTTACCAACCCCCTAACGCACGAAACCGACTATGAACTCACCAAGTTGATGAACCTGCCTCCCTTTGCCAAAAATTATGAGCTGACTATGTTTCAACGTTTGTTCAAATCGGGCGACACGGTGAAGATTAGCTCGCTGAAAAATAGCTATTATATAACGATAAACACCGCCGAGCGCGAACTTTTAGCCGATGCCAAAAATCGGAACTTTTATAAGCCCGGCACTATTGCCTTCGGGAGGTTTTTGATGCTGTTGTCCATCCTTTCTTTAATCTTGGGCACGGTGATGGCGATGAAATACGACCTCAATTTTTGGGAAGTGGTGATATGTTTCACTTCCATCTTCGCCATGTTACGCGTTTTTGGACACATCATGCCCAAACGCGGACCTTATGGCGCCAAAGTGCATGCGCAGGCTCACGGTTTCTATGAGTTTATCA
Organism: uncultured bacterium; assembly: GCA_903862465.1. Taxonomy (GTDB): domain Bacteria; phylum Bacteroidota; class Bacteroidia; order Bacteroidales; family CAIWKO01; genus CAIWKO01. The sequence goes on from CAIOYH010000003.1 coordinate 17,215, forward strand.
AACGTGCCGAACTGCCACGCCTGAGCGAGATACTCAAAGAAAACCCTCAATACTTTTATCAAACCTTATCCTACGCCATCGTGATGGGTCAGGGGAAAGAATGGGCAGCGAAGTTCGATACTTTGGTCACCGAGTCGCCGTCGTGGTTCGTGAGCGACAAGACGACCAACTTCAATACCTTGTTGTTTGCCAATTTGGTCATCAGTTCTATGCATCAAATCAATTCGAACATGAATTATGCACACATCGCCACCAATTCCACGTCGAGAAGCGGTTGGAGCGGCGGCGGTTCCTCGTTTTCCTCATGGGGAGGCAGCGGTGGTAGTGGTTTTGGTGGTGGCGGATTCTCGGGCGGCGGCTTTGGCGGCGGCGGGGGAAGCAGTTGGTGAAAGGGCTTTTGATTTTTGATTTGAGATTTTTGATTTGTGATTTTAGATTTTAGAATTGCGATTATTGATTTTAGAGGCTTCAATATTTCGTCCCTAACGGGACGTAAATTCTACTCCACTTTGGTTGCTACCGATATTAAATCCCTACGGGATTAAGGCTTTTCGGCTATTCCTTGTCCCATACGGACAGCATATCGGTAGAAAAAATTATCACCACAAGATATAAGCCCCATCGGGGCGACATATTTATAAACTAAAACCATTCTTCGTGCTCCTTTGTGCCTTTGTGTCTTTGTGCTAATTCATTTTGTGGCGACTTAAGGAGAAAGCTTTTCCCTTCCCCCTCTGTGTATCTCTGTGAAAACCTCCGTGCATCTCTGTGTTATAGCTCTTTTTATAGCCTTCGGAGACGGCTGTATTTTTTATGCTTGATATATGCCTCCTCATTTCCTCTTCCGAAGAAAAAGAAATCTTATAACAAGAACTTCTTCCCTTATCAGATAAAAAACCTTTCTAATAATCCACATTTGTATATCTTTGCACACGATTCGAGTTTCCTAAAGTATCATCCAAAATCATAATCATAGAACAACACCCATGAGAAAAAAATTCAGAGGCGAGCGCATAACGCTTCAACAGATAGAAATCACCGATGCGGGTGCCGAAGGCAAAGCCATCGCCCGCCACGAGGGCAAAGTGATATTCATTACCAATGCCGTGCCCGGCGATATTGCCGATGTGTTGGTCACCCGCAGCAAAAAATCTTTCATGGAAGGCAAAGCCACCTACTTTCATCATCTTTCGGACAAACGCGCCACGCCTTTTTGTGAGCATTTCGGATTTTGCGGTGGCTGCAAATGGCAACATCTGCAGTATCCCCATCAATTATTTTATAAACAAAAGCAAGTGGTTGACAACTTTGAGCGTATCGGCAAGGTAGCCATGCCCGAAATTCGCACTATCATCGCTTCGGACAAGGAAACCGAATATCGCAACAAGTTAGAATATACGTTTTCTGACTATCGTTGGCTCACCGACGAGGATATGCAATCGCCCGACCGTGCCGAGATGAATATGAATGCCTTAGGATTTCATATCGCGCAGCATTTCGACCGCGTTTTAGACCTTAACCATTGTTATCTCCAAGCCGAGCCCTCCAATTTGATTCGCAACAGCGTGAAAGCTTTCTGCATCGAACATGGGTTCACCTTTTATAATCCGCGACATCATACGGGCTTCCTGCGTAATTTGATTATCAGAAATACTACCCTAGGCGAAACCATGGCTATCATGATTTTTGGCGAAGCTCACGCAGAAAACCAAGCCGCGCTGCTCAACCATATCTTGAAAATTTATCCTACGTTGACTTCGCTGATGTTTGTGGTGAATACGAAGCTAAACGACACCATCGCCGACTTGGACATCCAATGTTTTCACGGACAAAGCTACATCACCGAACGCTTGGGCAGCTTGGAGTTTCGCATCGGTCCCGTTTCTTTCTTTCAAACCAACTCGCGCCAAGCCATGCGCATGTATGATTTGGTGAAAGAATTTGCAGCCATCGCGCCCACCGACACCGTTTGGGATTTATATACGGGCACAGGCACCATTGCCAATTATGTGGCACGCGATGCCCGAAAAGTTATTGGCATCGAGTATGTTTCGTCATCGGTTGAAGACGCTCGCATCAATTCTTCCTTGAATCAAATCACCAATACGGAGTTTATCGCGGGCGACATGGCGAAGATTTTGACTGCCGATTTTGTTGCCGCTTATGGCAAACCCGACGTCATCATCACCGACCCGCCTCGCAACGGCATGCATCCCGACGTGGTGGCTCAAATGATGGCAGCCGCTCCGAAACGCATCGTCTATGTAAGCTGTAATCCCGCTACGCAAGCACGCGACCTTGCCATATTGTGCGAAAGTTATACTATAACTGCCGTTCAGCCTCTTGATATGTTCCCCCATACGCATCATGTGGAGAATATTGTGCTTCTTGAACTTCGTTCAGTTCCTAGTTTATAGTTCGTAGTTCATAGTTTTTGGTTCATAGTTCGTAGTTTCGAGTTCAGAGTTCATAGTTTTTTGAGTGGGCTTTTATGGATGAATTGTTCAATTTTTGGATTGTGCAATTGTTATTTTGCTAAGGTATTCGCTTCTCTCTGTGTACCTCTGTGTAGAACCTCTGTACAAATCTGTGGTTCCAATTTGTTTTTTGCTAAAGCGAAAAGTTTTACTTTTTACTTTAAATTATTGATTCGTGTAATCTGAATCAGCATTATATCGTCCCTAACGGGACTTAAATTTCACTCCACTCTTTTTGCTACCGATATTAAATCCCTACGGGATTAAATGTTTTCAGTAATTCCTTGTCCCGTAGGGGCTGCATATCGGTAGAAATATAAATCACCAATAGATATAAGCCTACGGGATTAAATGTTTTCAGTAATTCCTTGTCCCGTAGGGACTGCATATCGGTAGAAAAATGAAACACCAAGAGCTATAAGCCCTGTAGGGGCGAAATATTTATAAACGAAAACCGTCCTTTGTGCTCCTTTGTGCTTTTGTGTCACCGTGGTAATGCATCAAAACGCCACAATTTAAACACAAAGACACGAAGACACTAAGAAACACAAAGCATAGATAAAGCTATTCATAAAGGCACACCGCTCTTAGTGCTCTTTTGTGCCTTTGTGTCTTCGTGGTAATTTTTCTTTTGGTGGCTTAAGACGAAGGCTATTCATCGTCCTCCGTGCATCTCTGTGTTGAAACTCTGTGCATCTCTGTGTTATAGCTTTATGGAATCAGAGAAAGAAATCTGCATAGTTTGACAGTCATTCCTTCAATTTATATATAGAGATATAAATAATACATATTGATATATCCATCGGAATATTTTCCGTTCAATATACTATTACTGTTTTATCCATCGGAATATTTTCCGTTCAATATATCATTACTATTTTATATATCGGAATTATTTCTGTTCTATATATCATCACTGTTTTATACTTCGGAATATTTTCCGTTCAGATCG
>CAIOYH010000004.1 GCA_903862465.1 uncultured bacterium
ACATGAACTCCATGATGCTTAGTCCAACCAAAAGTAGTGTTCTAAAATTATTTTTGGAAAATGCGCTCACCACCAAAATAAACGACCGCGAAATGTTTATGAAAGGGATTGACTACTCCTATTATTACGAAGAAAATGACTAATAATAAACAGCTAAAAAAAGGAGGCAGCAGACAACGAAAAAATGAAAAGCGTAGCGACAAAATCGAAAACAACGAACTGCCCGCACAGCTTAGAACCTGCCTATTTTCCTAATCAACTAATCAAACAATCAACACAATCAACCAATAAATCAATAATAAAAATGAAAACAAAATTATGGATACTTATCTTCAGCATTTTCATAGGAAGTGCTGTGATGCAAAACTGTTATGCGCAGGACGTAAGCACACCTTTCAAACAAGGACTTGCCTACTATGATGCAGGAAATTATACATTAGCCATTGAGCAATATAACAAGGTGCTGCAAAGCAACCCGAAGGATGAAAAAACGTTATACAACCGTGGATTGGCTTATTTCAAACTCACGAATTACGAATCGGCTATAAAGGATTACACCGATGCCATCCTCATCGACCTTAAGTATGAGAATGCCTATTTCAACCGTGGCTTGGCATATTACTATCAAGGAAACTATTCATTTGCCATCATTGATTTTAATGCCGCCTTGAACCTAAATCCTGAAAGTGCCGAAGCCATCTATAGTCGCGGCTTATGCTATCGCAAAAAAGGCGATTTCGAAACTGCCATAGCCGATTATACCAAAGCCATAAAAATGAATCCGCAATACACAGATGCGTATTACAGTAGGGGATTGGCGTATTATTTCCAAGGAGCCTACCAAGCTGCCATAGACGATTACACCTTTGCCATCGTCCTCGATTCGAAGTATGCGGATTCCTACTACAACCGTGGTCTGACCTATGATAAACTCAATGACACGCAACATGCCATAGAAGATTATACCACTACCATAAAATTGAAACCGGAAGATACGGATGCACATTATAACAGAGGCATAGCCTATTACCACCAAAAAGATTATGACCTTGCCATAAATGATTTCAACGCTGCTTTGAAAATAAATTCTCAGCAAGCCGATGTATATGTATTTCTTGGACTCTGTTATCGCAAAATGGAGAAATATGATTTAGCCATTGCTAATTTCACTTCAGCCATAAAAATAGATCCGAAAAGCTCACTTGCCTACAACAACCGGGGGAGTATGTATTATATGCAACAAAAAAAGGATTTGTGCGTAGCAGATTGGAAAAAAGCAGCAGATTTGGGCGATAACACTTCGAGAAAATACTTGAAAGATTATTATAGTATTGTTTATTAGGTTGAGAAAAGATGTTCAGCTTAGGCTGCACCTAATTAACCATTCAGCAATATAACAATCTAACAATAAAACAATTCAACCCCCTTAGTCAAACATTTGCAATAATAATTAATGTCCAAAACAGTCCAAAAATCAACAACCTTCCTCATCCTCCTCCTGTTTCTCATTGCCTCGTGCAAAAAGGAGAATGCTTGCGATTGCTTCAAAAGCACGGGCGACATCACCACAGAAATGCGTGATGTTTCCAATTTCTCTAGTATTTATGTCTCCGACAATGTGAATTTGTATCTAACTCAGGATAGTGTGTTCTCGGTGAAAGTGGAGGCAGGGAAGCATTTAATTTCATTGATTACTACCGAAGTGGAGAATGGTTCACTTCGAATTCAAAACAAAAACAAATGCAATTGGATGCGCAGCTACAAACCTAAAGTCAATGCTTATGTGAGTTTGCCTTCCTTATTGTATATGGAAAGTTCAGGCGCAGGAACTGTCACCACTACCAATACATTTACGGGGGATAGCCTGCGCTTCGATTCCAAAAATGCTTCCGGAGATTTAACTATGGCTGTGGACGTGAAGAAATGTTTCATCATCATCAACACAGGTTCATTAAACGTTACGCTGAATGGCAAGGCGGATGATTTAGAACTGTATTACAATGGCTATGGCATGATACATTGCGAAAATGTTCTTGCTAGACAGGTTCTAGCCACTAACAAAAGCACAGGAAACCTCTTTGTCAACGTCACTGAAGCCATCTACTATCATATCTCTTATGATGGCAATATATATTACTATGGAAACCCGTCTGTGATAGAAGGCACCGATACAGGTAGGGGGGAGCTATTAAAGAAGTAAATTAATAAAAGAAAAGAATAGTCCTTTTAGGCTTATTCATCAAAAAACACATATTCATATTTGGTAGCATACATCTGCCGCACATCGTCTTCGGGGTTTTGCGTATAGACTAGGATTTCTATTAGATTATTATCGGCATCATAGGTGCGTTCCACGCTTGTAACCAAAATATCATTCTCATCATACTCTTCCTGTTTGATTTGATTACCTGCATCATCATACGTCAAACGAGTAATCTTTTTCGATTGCTTGTCTTCTTCGTCCACCTCAACCACATTCCCATTTTCATCTTCCACATGCACGGTCTTCATGATAAGCTCCTGTTTCCAATTGTAGCGCAACACTTTCTCGCGTTTTCCATCTTCGTGATAAGAATACACCACTTTGGAATATTCGGTGCGTTCTTGTGATGAGTATTCATATTCCGCAAGCAAGTCTTTATCATTATAGCTATATTTCTTCTCATAAATAAGCTTCTCCTCTTCATCAAACATCTTCTCAGAAACCAAATTCTTGTTTAGATACTCGAAGGTTTCTTTCTCCTGCAAATCATCATCCTGATCCACTACACGTCTCTCAATCAACTGCTCAGCTTCATTATAAGACAAATGAACAATATTCTCACCACCTTCTTGATACGTTATTCTCTCAGAAACACGTTTGTTGCCATCCCAAGAGATAAACTTATGCTCAGCCACTTCATCTTCATCGAAATAGCAAATCTCTTCTGCGAGTCTGTTTTGCTCGTCAAAGGAATACTCAAACAATTCGTGAACGCCACCATGCTCCGAATACGAAGCTGTTTTGATAGTATTACCATGCAAATCATATTCAACCATTGAAGAAACAAACGAACTACTTTCTATCCATTCTGTTTCATCGGGTTTCGAAGGATTCTCCATCGAATAATTTACTTGCGTATTCTGTATGCTTTTAACTTTACGGCTCATAATAAGACTGTGAGAATTTGGATGTGAGAATAATTAACCTATTCCTTCTTATTTTGCATAACTGATTGCCCGTGTCTCGCGAATCACCGTAATCTTTATCTGTCCGGGATAGGTCATCTCAGTTTGTATCTTTGCTGATATTTCCGAGGCTAAAGTATTTGCTTCATTATCGGTAACTTTTTCGGCACCAACGATCACGCGCAATTCTCTTCCCGCTTGAATAGCGTATGTTTTAACAACGCCGGGGTAGGAGAGAGCCAATTGTTCCAAATCTTTCAAACGGTTGATATACGACTCCACAATCTCTCTACGAGCACCGGGACGAGCACCCGAAATAGCATCGCAAATCTGTACAATAGGCGCTATCAATGTTGCCATTTCCACTTCCTCATGGTGAGACCCAATAGCATTAGATACTTCTGATTTTTCTTTAAATTTCTCTGCCAAGTTCATACCTAAAATAGCATGTGGCAAATCGGGCTCGTTATCGGGCACTTTACCAATATCGTGTAAAAGTCCTGCTCTCTTTGCCAACTTTGCATTCAAACCAAGTTCTGCAGCCATCGTAGCACACAAATTAGCTACTTCACGCGAGTGTTGCAACAAATTTTGTCCATACGAAGAACGATATTTCATCTTGCCAACCAAACGTACAAGCTCATGATGCAAGCCATGTATCCCCAAATCTATCGTGGTGCGTTTGCCCACTTCAATAATATCTTGTTCAATTTGTTTCTTCACTTTTGCCACCACTTCTTCAATACGGGCAGGATGAATTCTTCCATCGGTAACCAATTGATGTAAGGATAAACGAGCAATCTCCCGACGTACAGGATCAAAACCCGAAATAATGATAGCATCAGGAGTATCATCAATGATTATTTCAACGCCTGTGGCAGCTTCCAATGCTCTGATATTTCTTCCTTCACGTCCAATGATTCTACCTTTGATTTCATCATTCTCGATATTGAAAATAGATACAGAGTTTTCGATTGCATGTTCAGCCGCTGTACGCTGTAGTGTTTTTATCACGATTTTCTTTGCTTCCAAATTGGCTGTGTCGCGAGCTTCTTCAATGATTTCACGAATATTGTTCGCGGCTTCTGTAGTAGCTTTTGATTTCATCATATCCACCAATTGCGCTTTGGCTTCCAAGGCAGACATACCCGAAATCACTTCAAGTTTTTCAGCATGTTGCGCTTTAATCTGTTCAAGATCCGATTGTTTTTTATTCAACAAATCAAGTTGGGTGTTCAAATTTTCCCGAACCGTACTCAATTCTTTTTCCTTGCGATTGAGTTCTTCAATTTTTTGTGAAACCACACCTTCTTTTTGTTTAATGCGGTTTTCGCTCTTCAGCACGTTGTTATTTCTTTCGTTGATTACTTGTTCGTGTTCAGACTTCAACTGCAAGAATTTCTCTTTTGCTTGTAGCATCTTTTCTTTCTTCGTAACCTCTGCTTCACTTTCTGCATCCCGTAAAATCCGTTCTGCTTTCTTTTCAACTGATTTGCGTAAGAGTGTAGCGGTGATTAATCCTCCGATTAAAAGACCTACAACCACTCCGATGATAATAAATAAAATGTTCATGTTTGTGTTATATATATGATTAGTATTAAGATAAAAAAAACCCGCATTAAATTCAAAAGAGTTTAGAATAAACCCCTAAACAACATGGTTAGAGCCGCCTACTTTATTCGAACTTCTACTGTCCCTTTTACGGAATTCCGTCTAATGACGAACTGAAGCCTGTTCTAGTATTGCAGAGCTAACTCTAATTTGACAAATGTTGAGTTTATCAAACTGTGTATTTGAATTAATGCGGGTAATGTGTTAATATTCAAAGAACGCTATTTTTTTATAGATGTTTACTTAATAAGGCATCAAGTTCCAGCAATTTATCTTTTAATAGTGTATTGTTATATGTTTTCGAATGTTCATAATTCAATGCACTTGAAGTATATTGTAATGCAATCATCGCTAACAAATCCTGTTTATCTTTGAATGCATAGTTTGAAGCAAATTCCTTTAGTTTTTCATTTATCAGTTTTGCCGCTTTTCTTACAACCTCTTCCTCCTGCTTGTCTATGGTCAATTTGTAACTCCTGTCACCTATCATTACCGTTATCGAAAATTCTTCCATACAACATCAGGTATTTTTTTGATCAACTACTTGTTTAATAATGCCAAACATCTATCAACTTCCCGCAAAAGTTCGTTAATTCTTAATTTCGCTTTTGTTTTGTTTTCTTCTCCTGTTATAGAGTTTGTTATTTTTAAAACTGTATTTTTTTCTTCTAAAATTTTAATTCGTAATTTATTTTCTTCTTCTTTTTTCAATAGTTCCATTAATTGAGCATTAATTTCCCCGTTTTCTTTCTCTAAAACGGAAATTTTTTTCAACATTTGAAGTGTTTTGTACTCAACGCCAGACAACAAAACAGATAAATCTTCCATACTGCTCTAATTTTTTAACTTACAAAAGTACAATTATTATTTA
>CAIOYH010000005.1 GCA_903862465.1 uncultured bacterium
TAAAAAAATATAGTATCTTTGCAGTCCAATTGTCCTTTGAAAAAGTGGCACACTTTGCTCCGGAATCACTGGCATGGTTTGAGCGGAATAGTTACAAATGAAGTAGATAAATTAAAATCATATTTAATAGAGTCTGGTATTTCAAATCATTATTCAGACCTTAATGAATTGGTAAAAACAATGGGATTAAATATTAGACGTTTAAACCAAAATGAAGAATTTGGTGAGGACTTAAATTTTGCTGAATTTACAATGCTTGAAAAATTGCATTTCTTATTCGTTAATGACATTGATTCATTGATTGATTTCGAGCTAAAACGTCTTAATAACAGAGAAGCAAGAGATTATTATGAGCATTTTATATTGGTTGGACGTAAAAAATCATTAAAAGAAAATATAGTTTCTCAATTTGATTTTTTTAGAAAAAAATCCGCAAGTCAAAATCCCAAAATGTATTTCGGTTCTTCTTATGGTGAAGTAGCATATGATGATTGGGGATACAATAAAATATTTATTGACCTACGTTCAAAGAATGATAATCAATTAATAAATTTAGCAGTTGTTAAAATAAAAATGGAAGAGGATTTTGTTAGTTTTAAATTAAACAAATTAATAGTAATGTTATATGATTTCCAACTAATTGATTTAAATGAGTATAATTCGTATATTTATGGAACAACAGATGAGCAAAAAATTGCTCTAACAAAATACGGATTAAATATTAGCCTGATATCTAGATTATCAGAGGATGGACAATTAAAAAATTTATCATTTGATCAATATAATAATCTAATCGCAAATAAGAATTTTACTGAATTCTTAGAAACAGTTGACGATTTTTATAAATTTGAAATAATGAGATTTATAAACTAAATTCCAAGCTGACTAAGGTTTTAATCAATAAACCACTTTGGGTTTGGCTTCAGTTCTAACTTTGTCAATAGTATCTCAACAGGCTCTGCCTAAATCAAGATAGTGAAACCTTCACTTGGAGTGAAGGCTTCACTCATTTGTGCATTGTTTGCAAAAAAAACTCAACCCCCTTACTCCATCATCAACTTTATAACCCTTGATTTGTCGGCAGTATGCAGTTCCACAAAATAAATCCCGCTGCTGAGCTGTGGCAGGGCAATGGTCACTTTATCGGACATAGCATCCTGATTTTCATAAACCATCATCCCCATCGCATTATAGATACGAATCAGTTTGAGATCCTTGCTTGCTTTCACGCTAATGAGGGAATGCGCAGGATTGGGGTATAAAGAAAACTCATCTGCGGATGGCAGGGCGTTATCCACACCGCCCGGCTGCTCGATGGTGTTTAGGGTGGTGTTGGTGACCACAGGCGCATTATAATCAAAATAGATATAAGCCGTGTTCTTTATTTTGGTCAAAGGACTAAGACCTGCTCTCAGTCGTATTTTATAGGTAACATAGCCCATACTGTTCAGCATATCGGTTCCACTGTCGGGCAACATGATGTTCTGAAAATTGAAAATCATCAAGCCGTTGGTGAGCGTATTGCCTTGCATGGCGTTGCTCGATGAAACAATTTGGAATGTATTGATGTCGAGATTCGAACTGATGGTGTCACATATTTTGATGTTCACCGCAGGACCTGTGCCCGTGTTTTGGAAGTGAATCGTATAAAGCATTTCGCCCGTTGTAGCAGGGATGAAGCCTTGGCTGCCCAATCCTTTTGGGGCTACTTCTTTATAATTTGGATCAAAAGAGGAGGCTATATGCACACATCTGTTGTAGGTATTGTTTGCCGCGTTCACATCATTTTGAGCTGTAACCTGCAAAGCTATGCAAAGAGAATCGGCAGGCGTGGCAGTGTTGCATACATGTGCGGAAGTGAGTATGGAGTTGTATAAATAGGGACTTGGATTATAGACATCTGCTATGTTATACCACACCGTATCGCCACTTGCAGCATGGACGACATTGTCGGGTTGCCATGGCAAGGTTGTATCCACTACATAGGTGAGGCAAGGAGGGAAAATCAGGCGTATTTGTCCGGGCGTTACCGCACCGCTGCACACAGTTTTCAAAATACTTACATTTGACCAAAGCTTTACATTTTGTCCGGGCCACCAATTTCCTATCGGTGTGAAGGAGTTGGCAATGAAATCAAACTGAGGTGTGCAGGCAATAGAAAAATCTTCAACGGTCAAGGCATTGCTCACGATGTTGGTTGCGTGGGGCTGACTTGCCGAACACTGCACATTATATCCATTCGTTAAAGTGCCCATACCAATCGTGTAGCTTCCTGCGGCGGCATTGGTAAAATAATAATGCCCCGTATTGTCAGTAAAAGCAAGGTTGGCATTGCTGCCTTGCGATAATTTCACACTTTGATTTGTCAGGTTTTGGTCGCCGTTATCAATTACACAATTGCTGTTGGCATCGTAACTAACCTGTCCCATCAAAGCAGCACTGAAATTGCACGGAAGCGATTTGAGAAAATAGCCTCTCGACTGCGTGGTGTTGTTCATAGTGCCTGTCTGAGTGATAGATCCGATAAAAGGCAAACCACTTACAGGATTGATGTTGATTTGGTTCGATTTGCAACTGGCATTATGTATGTATTGTCTGCCCACAGGTATCCAAGCATTGTTGAAAAAGCGCTTCACCGTTCCGGGATAATAGTTCAGATATTGCTGATTGTAATACACAAAAACATTGCCGCCATTATCCACTGCCAAGTCCACATCGCCCACATAACCTGTAGCAATAAAAGAACCCAACATCTGCCACGTTGTTCCATCGAATTTTTGACACAAAGGTTGATACGAGTTTGATTGATCCTGATACACCACATAAAGCTTGTTTTGCGCATCAATTTTAAGCTTCGTCAAGTGCGACTGAACCGTTGAAACCGTCCCTGAGCCAACGGTTACCCATGTGGAACCATTGTATTTCTTCACCATTACTTTTGTGCCTTGCCCGTTATCAGAATAGGCGACGTATTCATTGCCAAGATGATCAAATTTGATATTACAATAGGCAGAGGAACCCACCGTGAAGTTAGCCGGTCCTTCACTAACCCATGCTGTGCCGTTAAACTTCTTCACATTGCCCTTCAAACTGTTGTTGACATCGCAATAGAAAATATGCGGTTGATTGGTAAGCGGATTGATGGCAAGCGCCACATCATACGTATTATTAATCACAGCTCCGACATATACCCAAGCTGAGCCGTTATATTTCATCACATAAATATCGGCGTTGTCCTGACGGAAGGCTACATAAGGAATGCCTGTGGTGTCGAAAGCAATTTTAGCCCATTCCGTAAAACCCGTATTGAAACCGGGCGTTCCGACATTAACCCAATTGTTGCCAACATATTTCTTCACACTAATCTTGTCGGAATACAACGAATCAGAATAAACGACATAAGGTGTGCCGAATTTATCGAAATCAAAATAAGCTCCGGCTGAGCCATTGATTGAAACAGCGCCGGTGATGCTGCTGCTGCCCAGCATTTTTGCCGCAGTGCCATTAAACTTCATCACACCAAAATCTTTCCAACCAAACAAAGGCGAAACGGTTTGTTCTGTATAGATAAGATAAAGATCCCCAGTGGTTGGGTCCATGCTCATACCTCTATAATAGGCATATTGTGTAGGGATATACACATCGGTAGGGGCAATATAACTTGAAACAACACTCCAAGTTGAGCCATCGAACTTGGAAATCTCGGCTTTGGAGCCTGAAACTTTGGTATAAGATAAAAATGCATGATTCGATTGGTCGAAGGCAAGGAAATTATACCAGGTTTGATATGGCACAATTCCGGGAGTTCCAAGGTAAGTCCAAGTATTGCCATTCAAATACATCACGCTTGTTAGACTCGAAGCGCTATAATCTTGAAATGCGATGCAAGGCACATTGTTTTGATCGAAAACCACACCTGAATTCCATGATGCATAGGTAAATGCTGTTGGAATAGTTCCTGCATTCACCCAAGAAGTCCCGTTAAATTTCAATATATTTAAGCGATTCGGCGTGTAAGAACAATAGCTGACATAAGGCGTCCCGTTATTGCTTGAGATATGACATTCAACCATCTGAGCCGCTCCAAAATTAGAAGCACCCACAGCAGTCCAAACACTTCCGTCAAATTCCTTTACGGTAGAAACATTTACAGAATCCGTAAAGAAAACCAAAGGATGATTGGTGGATTTGTCAACGGTCATATCAAATGCCCTGACGGTATCGTTCCCCATTCCTGCCACTCCGAGCACACTCCAGTTGAACCCATTGAAGAATTGAACCGTCAAGCGACGGTTGTTCACTGAATCGAGATAGGCAACATACACCCTGTTTAGATTATCCGTTGCAATTTTAACGTAATCAGCCGCTCCCAATGAAAACCCGGGGGTTCCAACAAAAGTCCAATGATTGTTGACATAACGCTTTACGCTTATTTTTTTCCCATTCTCTGCATCACTAAAAGCAACATATTGTGTGCCGTTATTGTCAGATGCAATGGAAGGCTGATAATTGCCGCTCCCATCTGCCATAAAAAACATATCATCATCAGGACCAACCGATTCCCAATCACATTGGGAATAGATGTTTGCATAATTCAGAACAAATACCATACAAATTATTGCTTTTTTGAAGAAAGAAAATTGTTTTTTCATACTATTGAATTTAATGTTTACTACTTAGTTTTATATTTTTTAATGCGGGGAAAGATTATTTTATGCTAAAAGAGCCAAGTTATTCGTAGGTCTAAAAAATGGCATTTGTCAATAAAATAAACATGACAATTGCTATAAATGATACTCCTATAAAGATTATCCTTTTTATGGGTGAAAATTACTCTTTTCGAAGCTATTTCATTTTTTTAAACTGTTATATATAACGCCAATTTTCATTAATACTTGGGGTTTTCATAAAAATATATTTTTAGGAGGATGTTTTTTGGGGGAATAACAATGGTTTATGAGGAAATTATATCATCAAAAACACATCCCAATAAGCAAAAATTCATTCTAAGATTAATGCCCCTATCTGCGCTATAGCGCATTTAGATTCTTTCAAAGAAACAAGCATCATCCAGTCGTGAAACATCTTGGGATATTCAAAATAATTCATTGGGATGTCTTTTTGCTTTAGTATCGATTTCAATTTGCGGCAATCTGCCAAAAGGATGTCATGCGTGCCGATAAATAGGCTGATACGGGGAAGTCCTTCTAATGATCCGTTGATGGGACTTATTAGATAATTATCGGTGCTTGATGAGGCTGCCCAGGCTTTTCCTGCCTCCACTAAATTATCAACTCGCAAGGAGACATCATGCTGCTCGATTTCTTGAATATCGGGGTTGGTCATCCTTACATCAAGCCAAGGGGCTAAGAGAATAATTTGACCGGCTTGTGGCTTGGATTCTTTCTTTTGTTTTTCAGCCAAAGCAAGGGCAAGTCCACCGCCAGCCGAGTCGCCCATCAAGATGATGTTGGTGGCATTGGCTTTGGATACTAACGCACTATAGATGGCATCCAACATGGCAAACGCCTCTTTAAAATTGGCAGCGGGGGCTAAGGGATAGTCGGGCACTATGAAAGTGCAATTAGTTTTTAGGATTATCTGAGCAATAAACTTCCAATGTTGATGAAAAATATTGTTGATATAACCGCCACCGTGCAAAAACAAAACATATTTACCCGATTTTTTTCCTTTCGGAGAAATGGTATATACATTTCTGCCACAAACTTGGGTAATGTCTATAGTAAATTCAGCGAGTAATTGTTTCGGAATCGGAGCAGCCTTCGACACATAATGATCTCTGCCCAACTTTTTCAGGATACTGTTTTTCGGTAAAAACAATCGGGCAGCAAATTTCAGAAGGCGCACTTCCAAACTTGGTGCAGTCTGATGAACATAATTGATGGAAGTATCCGATGCCGTTTGTGCCTGTATGTTCGAAACAAGCATAAATATAACGCATACTATTATAAATCTTTTACGCATCAATTGTTTCACAGCTTGCTTTTAAATGCTCACTCAGATACTCTTTACACGAGGGTATTACTTCGTATGCCTGTCGGGAACCAACTCTTTATATTTTTTCCAAAACGTCCACATTGTTTCCGAGCGGGCATCCAATAATAAGGAATTGACAACTTCTTTTTCGGTTTGTTTCACGGCTAATATCAAGACATCGAGATATGCCAAATCGGTGATAAGCATGCTTTGTTCAAACATAGCTTCTTCCCAAGTATATTCACGCCCCGTTTTATGGCTCTTATAGCTACCAAACAGAACCGGAACCGATATTTGGTGTGTATCATCTGCCTTATAAATTGTTTTGATTGAATCGTTGAGGGCTTCGATACGCTTCCGAATCTCATAAGCTTGTCCTGATTTATCAGGTAAAGAGTTTTTAACAAAATAGAGACTTGGCTTGATTGTATTGGCTCTGCCAGATAAATCTTCTAAACCCAAATTGGTTAAATCCTCATCGGGATTGGTGAGATGAATTACTTCGGTTTTGCAGGTGTTCAAGAAATCAACCAAACTATCACTCAAATGTTTTATGGTAAGAGCTTTTTCGTATTTTGGAGCGAATTGCATGGCAAATTGCGTCTTATTCAATTCAAATTCCGTCAACAAATGAGTGGTAGAAGTATCAACAGATTTCGACATCGTATTGACCTGAATGTCCGTATATGCAATAGATTCAAATAGCCTATTATACAAACTGCGATTGATGAGTAAAAACACTAAGGCGATTACAATTATGGATGGAAGCACTTTGTTTAGTGGGCTGCTATCCGGATTTTTTCTTTTTTGAACCACATATTTCAATGGCAAAAACACTACTACAAATACACAGCAACCTAAATCAAAAATCATAATGGCTCCAGGATAATTATTGATAAGAAATAAGGCACCCATAGCTAAATAAAGGTATGAAGCATATTTAACGATGTTCATTGCCATTTCCAAGCCACGTGTTGCAATTATCTTTTGTATGCAGAGCAATACCAAATAGACCATCAAAAAGCCACCAATGCTGCTTATAAGTAATATATCAGCACCAGGCTGATGGAAGGTTTTGAAACAAACACCTAAAACAATGAACAAGGCGGAAAGTATCCCGAAAATAACTGTAACTTTTTTCATACCCCCGAAATTAATTATTGACTTTTAATCATCGTCAGCACCATCTTAAAGCGCTCCACAGCATTGAGCGAATGGGGAATGTTGGCAGGCATGATAATACTACTTCCTGAGTGAAGCAAATGCGGGACACGGTTGATAAAAATTTCTGCCGAACCATCCACAATGTTGACCATTGCATCGAAGGGGGCAGTATGTTCGCTCAAGCCTTCGCCCTTGTCGAAAGCAAACACCGTTACTGTGCCCGTTTGTTTTTTAATAATAGTGCGGCTTACCACAGCACCTACAGCATAATCTACCACTTCCGAAAAACGGAAAGACATGCCACGTTCAAATTCATTTGTTTCCATAATACATTATTTTTAAATAGATTCATCAAAGATACGAATCTTCTTTCAGATAGAGGAAATAAAAAACAAAAACTTATATTATTCATCTAAAAAAAAGCTTTAAATTCTTCATGTATCATATACCCTTGTAGCTTAAACACCCAAAAATATGTTTTTGACCTATCCCCCTTGCTAGGTATATACTCCAAAATATGTTTTTGACCTATTGAGCTCTGAGCTTATATACCAAAAAAGATATTTTTGCCATATTGAGCTTTGAGCTTATATACCCGAAAATTAATTTTTGCCCTATTGTGCTTGAGCTTATACACCCAAAAATATATTTTTGCCCTATTGAGCTCAAGATTTAGCATTATGATTCAATACTTTATGTATTTTCTTACTATTATCTAATCTGCCAATTTTCTTTCTTTCGATGAATATCTAAACAAAAAAAAGCCCTATCTCAACGAATGAAATAGGGCAAAAGAATTTATAAACTTAGCTTTAATAGAACTAGATTCTGATTAGTAAGCCTTAGAAATTAAGAATATGTATAATAATTTACTTCAGCAGGAGTTTCAGCCAAAGAAATTTGAAGCCAATAAGCAGGAGTAACTTTGTGACCGCTTGGAGAAATCAAACGGCGTTTATACACTTCAATCACCGGATTGAACATGATATCGTTCACAGCCACGGTATAGTTTCCGCTCAATTCTTCGCCTTGTTTCTCAGCTTGCACCTTCACTTCATATTTATTGAGTTCAAGTAATGCTTTTAGAAATTTCATGCGACTTTCGTTTACGCCAGATTCTACAACCGAGCAACGAACGCCATCTATTTCGATGATGATATGTTTACCTTTATTTAATGACATGTTTTTTAATTAAAAATGAAAAACTATAAGTTGAATAGTTAATTGGTTGATTAGGTTAAATGAGTAGGATTCTTAAAAACCAAAGCTTAAGGAGCGAATCAGTTCATATATTGGACTTGCGAACCCAATTGCAAATATGCCTGCAACGCAAATAATCAAAGCCAACCTATCAGTAAAGGTGCTTTTGAATTTGGCAATAGGTGTATCATTTTTGTTGATGAACATGGCTTTCACCACTAACAAATAATAATATAAAGAGATGGTTGCGTTCAACACAGCAATCAAAACCAACCAATAATAGCCTTTGCTTGCAGCCGATGTGAATAAGAAAAACTTACCGAAGAAGCCTGCAACAGGTGGTATGCCAGCCAAAGAAAACAAAGCTAACATCATAATCAAACTTAGTTTTGGATTGGTGCGATACATACCGTTGTAGTCGTCCATGCTTTCCAAACCCGTTTTATCAGAAATAACTGAAACAACGCCGAAGGCAGCTAAATTGGAAAATACATATACCAATACAAAATACACCACAGAGGTCATCCCTAATTCGCTTGCACCCATAATCCCTAAAAGTATAAAACCTGCTTGGGCTATAGAGGAGAATGCCAAGAAACGTTTCATATTCTTTTGACGCATGGCGAATAAGTTACCGATGGTCATGGTGAGTATAGAGAGTAAATAAAGCACATCTCCCCACATATTGCTCAAGGATTTGAACACGGTGAACAAAATCACCATAAAGATGAAAGCAGCAGCACCTTTAGACACTACAGACAAGAATGAAGTTACATTAACAGGAGCACCTTCGTAAACGTCAGCCGTCCAGAAATGGAAGGGAACCAATGAGATTTTGAAACTCATGCCTGAAACAAAGAAGATAAATCCTAATACCAACAATGGTGATGCTACAAGTTTTTCGGCAACTTCAGTGAAATAGATAGAACCTGTGGTTCCATAAAGTATAGACAAACCAAACAAAAGTATGCCAGAAGATAAAGCTGATGACAGAATAAACTTGATACCGGCTTCAGCAGATTTGTTTTTATATTTATCGAAAGCTGCGAGGGCTGTCAAAGGAATGGTTGCTGTTTCTAATCCTAGATAGAACATCAAGAAATCGCCTGCAGAAATCATAAAATTCATCCCAATCAAGGAAGATAATAGGATGATATAAAATTCACTGATGCGTTCGTGATTAATATCTTTTCGTAACCATGAAGCGGATTGCAACAGTATGATAAATACAGCGACATTCAGTATATTCTTGAACAAGATGACTAACTCACTTGTTTGATACATTCCTCCGAAAAGCACGCCTGTTTTTGCAGGTAGAAAACCTACTATCGTATAAAGCAGAAACAAAATAATAGCGAAAGGTATCATAAAATGCTTCTTTTCGCTTTTAGAGAATACTTCGGCAATCAGCAGAAGCAGAACCACCCCTATCAGGAGTAACTCGTGCCTCATTATCAGAAATTGGTCTAGGTTCATATTGTTAAATAAAGATTAGAGTTAAAATGAAGATAATTGATCAAGGATGGGTTTCAGGCTCAAACGAATCAAATCAGAAAGCCAAATAGGAACAATACCGATGAAAGCAACGGCTAAGATAAGTGTTACGGTACTTACTTTTTCGAACCATTTCGCATCGGTGAGTTTCAGGAATTCATCATTGCGTACAGGACCGAATAACAAGACGCCTACAACACGAAGAATGTAAACCGCAGTAACCACGATTGAAGAACATGCAAGAATTGTTACCACACGATGGAAGGTATCAGGATGTTGGAATGCGCCAACAAAAATGGTCATTTCAGCAACAAAACCGCTCAAACCGGGTAAGCCTAAAGAAGCCAAACCAGCGATAACGTAACAAACAGCTAAGAAAGGCATAATTTTCATCAAACCTCCCATTTCGTTAATCATACGGGTGTGAGTTCTGCCATAAATCATGCCGATTAAAGCAAAGAAGAGGGCTGTCATCAAACCGTGAGAAATCATTTGAATGATGGCACCGTCCATGGCTGTTTCGTTCATCATCAATAAAGCAAACAAAACCAAACCGCAGTGACTTACCGAAGAATAAGCATTGATGTATTTCAAATCTTTTTGCCAAATAGCTCCAAAGGCACCATACACAACGCTGATAGCAGTGAGTATAATAAATATCCAAGCTAACTCATGCGCTGCACCAGGCATTAAGAACATAGCCACACGGAAACATCCGTAACCTCCAAGTTTCATTAACACACCGGCATGTAACATTGACACAGCGGTGGGTGCCGAAGCATGACCATCGGGCGACCATGTATGGAAGGGAAACAAAGCACCAAGAATACCAAATCCAATAAATGTGAATGGGAAGAAGAAGCGTTGTGCCTCCATAGGGATGGTTATCTTAGAAATTTCCAAAATATTAAATGTCAACTGACCTCCGTTGGGAGCCGAATTGAAATAAATACCAAACAAACCTACCAAAAGCAATGCTGAACCGCCCATTAGCATCAAGGTAAGTTTCATAGCCGAATATTCTTTCGGACCGGAACCCCAAAGACCAATGAGTAAATACATCGGGATAACAGCAACTTCATAGAATAAGAACATGGTGAACAAATCAAGCGAAATAAAGAATCCAAAAACACCTGTTGCTAACACAATAAGTGATATAAAGAATTCTCTTGGTAAGTCTTTCACTTCCCATGAAGCAAACACGCCGGCGAATGTAACTACCGATGTAAGAGCAATCATAGCCACGGAAATACCGTCAACGCCAACTAGGTAATGTATGTTTAGTGATTCGAACCACATATAATCAACCATAAACAACATATCGGCATGATTGCCTGCGTTACGTTCGGCATAAAACATGTAGATAAGCACCACGGAAGTGATTAGCTGCAAACCCATACCAATCGCAGAAACAATGCGTGTTCCACGATGATCCTTAGTACTTAAAATACCAATGATAGTAAGTATAGGAATAATAATAAAAAGTGCGAGTATATTCATAATTCTAAACTATTATTGCCATAAATAAATAAAAATTAATGCAAAAGCAATTGCTCCTAACACAAAGAAGAATGCGTAGTGTTGTAATTGACCTGATTGCGCTCCTTTAATTTTGCGAGAAGCTAAAACGGTGACGCCCGCGATGCCATTCATAAAACCATCCACAACATGACGATCAAACCAAGCAACAGGGCGTGAAATCAAATTGAAGATGATCTTTTTAGTTACAAACATATACACCTCATCAATATAGAATTTGTTGTAAATGGTTGTGTAAACTCCTCCAAGTCCTTTAACAATTTTCTCAACGCGTGTGTTATCCTTTTTATAAAGTAGAAAAGCAATTAATATTCCAACCAAGCCGATTGCCACAGAAGGAATCGCCACCATAAGATTGGTTTCTGTTTCAAAAGGAAGTCTATCCGAAGTTATCATTTTACTAAAAGGTAAGAAGCCAGTAAAAATGGATGCAACAGCCAAAAACATTAGAGGAATAGTCATGACCAAGGGGGATTCATGTGGTTTGTGATGATAGTGAGGTTCTTTGTTCCAGAAAACTCTAAAGTATAAACGGAACATATAGAATGCTGTTAAACCAGCAACCAAATATTCAACCCAGAATAAAAGCATGTTATGTTCATAGGCTGCAACCAATATTTCATCTTTACTCCAAAAACCACTTAAAGGGAACAAGCCAGCAATAGTCAAACAGGCAATCAGAAAGGTGAGATGCGTTATCGGAAGATATTTGCGCAAACCTCCCATTTCATTCATATAATTGCTGTGAACAGCATGAATAATAGATCCTGCACCAAGGAATAATAATGCTTTGAACATGGCATGCGTGAATAAATGGAACATGGAAGCCATATAGCCAACTCCCTTTTCGCCACCATAACCCGAAACTCCAAGAGCCAGCATCATATAACCAATTTGAGATAGCGTAGAAAACGCCAACACTCGTTTAATGTCAAACTGCGTACAAGCAATCACCGCGGCAAACAAAGATGTGAATCCTCCGACATATGATATGACCGTAAGCGCATCGGGTGCAGCAAAAGAATAAAGCGGGAACAAACGTGCTACCAAATATACACCGGCTACAACCATGGTAGCAGCATGAATAAGAGCAGACACAGGTGTCGGACCTTCCATCGCATCAGGCAACCAAATATGCAGTGGGAACATAGCTGATTTACCGGCACCGCCCATAAAGATCAACAACAATGCCCATGTAGCTACTGACATGCCTAAGAAGGTTTGCGTTAGATTGCGCGTTACTTCAATGCCGACAGGTCCTGTAATATTTAGAAAGTCGAACGATTTCGTGTAATAAGATAACAATAAGATACCCACCAAGAATCCCAAATCAGCAAAGCGTGTAACAATGAAGGCTTTTTTGGAAGCAGCCACAGCTGAAGGACGTTCGTAATAGAAACCGATTAATAGGAAGGATGAAACGCCCACAAGTTCCCAGAAGATATACATTTGAAAGATATTGGTAGCAACCACCAAGCCTAACATAGAGAAAGTAAATAGTGATAGGAAAGCATAAAAGCGTTGAAATCCTTTTTCACCTTTCATATAGCCAATACTATACAAATGCACCATGAACGACACTGTGCTCACCACAACAAGCATCATCACCGAAATAGGATCAATAAAGACTCCCATTTTGATTTGTAACGATGCGCTCAGATTGAGCCATGTGATATTATGCGCCAAGATTTGCTGATACGCGTCATCAATTCTTGGTAATTGGAAGAAATATTGATATGCTGCATAATAGGAAAGCAACATAACGACTCCGAGTCCAATAGTGCCAAGTACGCCCGAAATTATCGGTTTGAACTTCATACCAAGTAGTCCCAACAAAAGGAACATAAATATCGGTATGATTAAAATCCAAATGGTATAACTGAAATTTATCATTGTTCTGTTTTTCTTTTTACAATACTTTAATTTAGTAAACTACGATTCTGAAATTAATATTTCATTTCATCAATATCCTCCACCTCGATGCTTGAGAAGCGGCGATAAATATTAATGATAAGTGCAATTGCCACCGAAGCTTCTGCAGCAGCAATAGCTACTACAATTAAGGCGAAAAAATTGCCTTGCATGTTTTCGGGAAACAAATAAGAGTTGAACGCAACAAAGTTGATATTGACTGAATTTAATATTAACTCTATTGACATCAGCATAGTTATGAGATTTTTACGAACCAAGAATCCGTAAATACCAATAAAAAACATCGCGGTGCTGATGACTAAAAAACCTTCTAAAGGGATACCGTATCTTTCCATAATATTTATTTACCTTTTTTAGCAATAATAATGGCTGCAATCATGGCAGCTAATAATAATATACTGATGACCTCAAACGGTAGGGCGAAACCATTGTGCTCTGTGCTTAACAGTTGTGTTCCGATGTTTGTCATATCATTTTTTATAGGAGGATTGGTGCCCACAATAAAAGTGTGTTGCAAAAACAACAACAAACATAAAGCCATACCACTGAGGGCAGCAGTTGCTGCCATAATTCTCTTTGACCAATGCGGTTGGGAGAATTTTTGATCAATATGACTAGTTAGTAATATGGAAAAGATAATCAACACCACTATACCACCGGCATAGAGTGCCAATTGAACCCCTGCCATAAATTGATAGTCTAACCAAAAGTATAAACCTGCGGTAGAAATCAATACAAATAATAAAAATACTGCTGCTCTGAGTATTCTACGGCTTGTTACGGTCAATATCGAAAAAACGATAATCATCGCCGCAAACAAATAAAACATTATTTTATATGCTGTCATTCTGCTAAATCTTTTACAAGTGAAGAACCTGGGTTGTTTAAAACTTTCGTCAATTTATTTCGGTCAAATACGGCATGTTCAAATTCTTGTGAAAATGCCAATGCGTTAGATGGGCAAGACTTTACACATAAGCCACAAAAAGTGCACATACTTAAATGATAGATATGGGTGCCAATTATACGTTTAGACTTACCTTCTGAAGTAATTATTTTATCAGAGATTACTTCAATAGACCCGTTAGGACAATTCATTTCACAAATACCACATCCGTTGCATTTATGGAAATTGTTTGCGTCGTGAGGCATGATGAGTTCGCCTTTGAAACGATCATACATCTTAAGCTTTTTGCGATTCTCGGGATATTTCTGCGTAACAATTTTATCCAATCGAATAAAATATTTACCCGTGATCGTCATACCTTTTAAAAGAGACCAAACTCCTTTAAAAATACCTGCTATATAGTCGAATATACTTTTCATACACTATTTTATATACCATCCCATAAGGACAATTAGAGCTACAACAACAATATTGACAAGATTGATTGGAAGCAAATATTTCCATTCGAGATTCAACAATTGGTCAATACGTAAACGTGGGAAAGTCCATTTAATCCACATCATTAAAAAGATAACAAAAGCCGTTTTGCCAAAATACCATACTATCGGTGGAATGAAATCCATAGCATTGTTGAATCCTTCCATTCCCGGAATGTGTAATGGCATCCATCCGCCTAAGAAAACCGTTGCGGCAACAGAAGCCACCAAAAACATATTCATGTATTCGGCTAAGAAGAAAAACGCAAATTTAATCCCTGAATATTCAGTATGGAAACCTGCCGTAAGTTCTGATTCGGCTTCAGCCAAATCGAAAGGTCCGCGGTTGGTTTCTGCTGTACCTGCTGTTACAAATACGAAGAAGGCAAGAATAGCAGGAATATGTCCTTTGATAATCCACCAAGCATCGGCTTGACTTTCCACTAAGGTGGAGAGTTGTAGGGTGCCGCTGTAGATAACGATTACCAATAGAGATAAACCCACCGACAATTCGTAACTTACAATTTGAGCTCCACTACGCATGGCACCTATCAAGGAATATTTGTTATTGCTTGACCATCCTGCTATCAGTATCCCTACCACACCGACAGAGGAAACTGCCATGATATAGAATATACCAATGTTGAAGTCAATGGCATGCAACCCCATCGCAAATGGAATGGCTGCTATTCCTAAGAATGAAGCGATAATGACGATGAAAGGCGCAATATTGAACAAAAGCTTATCTGCCTTGCGAATCGTAATTAACTCTTTCAACAATAGTTTAAACAAGTCGGCGATGGTTTGGATGACGCCAAACCACCCTACCCTGTTAGGTCCGATGCGGTTTTGCATAAACGCGCATACCTTTCGTTCGGCAAGTACTAAATACAAGCCGATGACGGCATAAAAAATCAAAAACACTACTCCGATGAGCGTCATCTCAGCAAGAAATGCCCATGTGGAGGACAAATGGCTGTATAGAAACTGATCTATAGAGTGTGTTAGCGGTGCTAAATCGTATTTTTGGTATCCCATAAAAGTAGTTTATCTGTCAATATCAGGAATTACTAAATCCAAAGAGCCACTGATGGCAACAAGGTCGGCAATTTTATATCCTGCAGTCAATTTGTTCATCACAAAAAGATTGCTGAAGTTCGGAGTGCGCAGTTTCAGACGATAAGGAGTTTTGTTGCCATCGCTGACAATATAAACGCCCAATTCGCCACGAGCGGTTTCAACACGTTGGAAATATTCACCTTCAGGCAATTTGATAACAGGTTTCATTTTCGCTGTATAGTCATTGCCATCGGGCATTTTATCCAAAAGCTTTTCGAGTATCACCATAGATTCCCACATTTCGTCCATACGGGCTTTGTATCTGTGGAAGGTATCGCCTTCGGTATATAAAATTTCTTTAAAATCAATGTAAGGATATGCACTATAAGGTTCCACCTTGCGAACATCGCAAGCAAAGCCCGATGCTCTTCCCGATGGTCCTGTGATGCCATAGTTGATAGCAGTTTCTTTGGACATGATTCCCAAATCTCTTGTTCTGTTTTGGAAAATAACATTGCCTGTCAGCAGCGTATCGTATTCAGGAAGTAACTTACGAAAATATTTGATGAAATCGCGGATGCTTTGTTTGAAATTCGGATGCACATCATGCATTAAACCTCCCGGAACCACAAAACTATGCAACAAACGCGAACCACAAGACTCTTCGAAGATGTCCAAGATTTTTTCACGGTCGCGCAATCCGTAGAAGAAACAGGTCAATCCGCCCAAATCCATGCCGAAAGCACACCACCACAATTGATGTGATGCGATACGATTCAGCTCAGAGAGGATGCTACGGATGTATTTCACCCGTTCGGGCACTTCAATGTCGAGGGCTTTTTCGACGCACAAACTCACCGCTTCATTATTCATGTGTGCCGAAAGATAATCCAATCGGTCGGTTAAGTGAATAATTTGAGGATACGTAAGGCTTTCGCACATCTTTTCGATGCCGCGGTGGATATATCCGCAATGTGGGATAAGGTACTTTACCGTTTCGCCCTGTAAAGACACCTCAAATCTAAGTACACCATGCGTGGAAGGGTGCTGAGGACCCATGTTGATGATATACTCAGGATTTTCGTCCAGTTCAACAATTACTTTTTTTTCTTCTGACATATAGCGATTTTCAGATTTTTTTATCTATAGTTTAGTGGCTGCTCGCCAAATCTATCGTTCAATAATATTAATTTCATCCTTATAATCTTTCCGCAAAGGATAGCCCACCCAAGTGTCTTCCAAAAATATCCTGCGCAAATCGGGATGATTGGTAAATTTTACGCCCAACAAATCATACACTTCGCGTTCGTGAAATTCTGCAGTAGCATAAATATCAAATAAAGAAGGCACTTCAGGATTTTCGCGTCCGTCGGTTTTCACCTTCACTACAATTGAATGACCATATTCCGACGACGTGATATGATACACCACCGTGAAATAGTTGGGCCAATCAACGCCCGAAAGGCAAAACAAATAATCGAATTTCAAATCATTGGTTTCTTTCAAGGAGGTTACAAACGCATGGAGTTTGTTGGCAGGCACAATCACATCGAGATATTGTTTATTGGTCATAAACTCTGCCTCGGGCAATAGCGCTACTATCTTTTCTTTCAGTTGTTCTTGTTCCATTGTTATTGGTTTTTCAAATTTCTTATACAAAATCAGCTAAAGGATCTTTACGTTTCTTAAAGATGGTCTCGGTTTTTATTTTACGTTGCAATTGCATCACACCATATAATAAAGCTTCGGGACGAGGAGGACAACCGGGGATATACACATCCACAGGAATCACATGGTCAACACCGCGAACCACCGAATAGGAATTATAGAAAAACGGACCGCCCGAAACTGCACATGCACCCATAGCTATCACATATTTTGGATCTGCCATTTGATCATACAAACGTTTCAACACGGGAGCCATTTTGTGAACAATGGTCCCAGCCACAACAATAACATCAGCCTGACGCGGACTAGCACGATAGACTTCGATGCCAAAACGCGAGAAATCGTGACGCGACGCACCGGCAGCCATCATTTCGATACCGCAACAAGAGGTGGCAAAGGTGAGGGGCCAAACCGAATTGGCGCGTCCCCAGTTCACAATGTCATCTATCGTGGTGAAAATAATATTTCCACCGCTTTTTTTGAATGTTTCGAGAGTTTCGTTATCCTGAAACTCATCATATTTTATTCCTTTAATTTTTATGCCCATTTCAAAGCTCCTTTCTTCCATGCATAGATTAAACCCAAACCGAGTATGAAGAAAAATATCAGTATTTCAACAAAGGCGCGCATTCCAATCGTTTTCATCACGACTGCCCACGGAAACACAAACACAGTTTCAACATCAAATATCAGGTAAATGATAGCAAAGAGATAATACCCTACGTTGAACTGCACCCAAGTGGTTCCTTGGGTTTCAATACCGCACTCGTAAGGCTCTGACTTAACAGGATTGGTTGATTTGGGTGGAATAATCATGGAAAAGCCTACTGCTAAGCCTACCAGTGCGACTGCCACAATAAAAAATAGTACCAGTGATTCGTTATTCATAATTTCATTTTTAAAAGCGCCGCAAAATTATAAAAAAAACCAAACAATCAAATTTTTTATTACTTTTTTTTATTTTTTCTAAACAGCTCTAATCTATACTATTAACAAATCACCAAAAAACAGCCTTACACGGCAAATGCTGCATTCATGCTGCTTTCAGACGTTTTTCAATCTATTTATCAACATCCAAAAAAAAGCAATGCTATTTTTACTAAATTGTATTGATATATGTCAGTCGGACGTCTTTCAGATGCGTGAACATACCCGTAATACGCTCTGTGTGAAGTTTTCGGACCATAAATTCGATGCGACATTCCGTATCGAAATGATGAGCCCGTTGTTCCACATTTTCGTCCTTCAAAATTCGCATCACATCATTCATGTGGGCATAATCGAAAAAAACTTCATACACATCGTTCACCGTCCGCTCGATGATGGTGTTTGCCTCCAAGGCATCTTTGGCAGCCGTTTTATAGGCATTGATGAGTCCACTCACGCCCAACTTGGTGCCGCCATAATAGCGCACCACCACTATCAACACATTGGTGACATCTTTGGATTGAATCTGCCCAAAGATAGGTCTGCCCGCGGTGCCCGAGGGTTCGCCATCATCATTGAAACGGAAAGCAGTTTTGTCGAAGCCCAAGCGAAACGCATAACAATGATGGGTGGCATCGAAATATTTCTTTTTGATAGCTTCCAACGCCAGTTTCATCTCTTGCTCAGTGCTCACAGGCACTGCTATGCCAATAAATTTACTAGCGCGGTCGCGAAAGATAGCCTCAGAGGGCTTCGCTATGGTGAGATAGGTGTCGGTGAAAAGCATGGGGACAAAAGTATATATTTTTGATTTATGATTTGAGTTTTGAAGAAAGAAAAAACCACTGAGGCACTTAGAGCACTTAGAAACACTAAGAAAAAAATCACCACATAGGCACATAGTACTATATGAAAGAAGAAAGCATAGAAACACGAAGAAAAAAAACACAAAGGCACAAAGACACAAAGGCACAAAGACACGAAGGCACAAAGAAATTTTTGTTTTGGTATTTGGAGCTTGGAATTTGGAGCTTGGGATTTAAATCCTCTGTGCGCCTCCGTGCTTTGCCTCCGTGTGACTCTGTGGTATAAAAAATAACACGCACCCGACTGACCGAGTCATTAATATAAGGAACATAATGAATCCTCCTATATTTTTCATTTTTCACTTCTCATTTTTCATTTATATTATAGTCCTATCTCATAAATTATTCGTATTATTGCACTCTGAAAATTGCAAACCAATAAAAACATAAAACTTATGATAGAAAAAATCTTTAATAAACATTCTTCTGAACCGATGTTTTACGTCAACAGTGCTCGTGACATTAGTTTTTTTAAGGGCAACGACTTGAATTACATGAGGGCATTTAATAACTCTACGGAGATATATTTAGAAGATGGGCGAATGATAACAGTGTTTACCCCTTTTTGCACCTGCTGCGACATTTTAAAAGAATATATAACTTGCATAAATGATAGTTTTGCTTATAATTATATGCAGCTAAGTAGTTATCATAAAACAAATAAAACCTTGTTATTCAGAAATAATGTGCTCTATCAGATGACCGATGAACAGGCTACGGCTTTCAATAAAAAAGAGGCACGGCTAGGCACAAAATTGTAATCCTGAGCAGCAATAGGCTGTCATCATGTTGCTATGATTTTTTGTGAAGCGTTAAAACAATAAATCCTTGAGTTGGCTGACTGTTTAGTGCAGTTGGCACGTCAAACGGAAAATTTCTTTTTTTTCGCTTGTTTCATATTTGGTTACGTTGAGCAGATGAACTACTTTTGACGAAAATCGAATTCTAAAACTAACGTAAAAAACAGAAATCATGGCAAATTTACCTAAAATAAAACTATCACTCGATTTAGCATCAATGGATGTACCCACCTTAGCAAGCACAGCCAAAGGCATTAAAACTGCCGGCGACCCTGATGTAACCAACCCAAGCGTGACCGATGTGGTGATGCACGGTCAAGCCGATGACATGCTCGACTGTCACAACCTGAGAGCTACCGACAAATCGCTTGAACTCACCCGAAATGAAACCGTATTAAGAAACATCCTCGAACGGTCCATTACGGATGTGGGAGGTGATGTGGTTAAAATAGCCAACAAGGTAGCAATCGCTCACGGCGACGTGGCTGCAGGAGAGGCAGTTGTGGTGCGTTGCGGCTACAAACTAAAAAAGAGAGCGGTGCTACCTCCCCGTGAGTTTGAGGTGGTAGCTTCCGGACCGGGATGGGTGCATTTGCGCGTAAAATCGGTGAGCACACGAGCAGGCTATGTATGGCGTTTCGGCATCACTTCAGCCATAGGCAAGATACCTACAGTATTTATGCCGCTGTTGTTCACCCTCGAATGTGAGGTCATCATCACCAATATTCCAAGAGGAGCCATTTTAGGTTATCAAATGGCAAGTATTATTTCGGTGAATCTAGCTGCCAAAACAAGTCCAAATCCTGATGTATCAAAAATTCCACCTTTGGGTGCTCCTTCTAAAGGTAAAAAACCTACTTTCACAGCCGATGTTGACCCTTTGCTTTGGAGCGATTTCATTTATGATGTGTGCAAATAAATCAGCAATTATGATAAAGTAACGCTATAACATTCTGTATTATTTATTCTTAGATAAGCCATTCCTATAATTGGAATGGCTTTTTTTATAACAGATGTTACATCAGGTATAAGAGATGTTACATCAGGTACAACAGATGTGATAACAGGTTTAAAAGATATGAAAACAGTTATAACAGATATGACAACAGCTTTAAATGATGTGACAACTGCTTTAAATGATGTGATAACAGCTTTAACTGATGTGACAACAGCTTTAAATGATGTGACAATATGTATAACAAATGTGATAACAGCTTTAACTGATGTGACAACAGCTTTAACTGATATGACGACAGCTTTGACTTATGTGATAACAGCTTTAACTGATAAGACAACATCTATAGGAGATGTGACAACAACGATATTTTCGATTTTCTTCTATAAAAATGGTAGCTATGTTCTGAACAGGATTTTGATGGGAAAGAGAAATGGTTTTTGGGGAATTTTGGATGGAAATGGTTTTTGTTACCGTGAAATGATTTGTTTTGAAGATAGATTCATTAAAAACATTAATGCTTTTGTTTTTATTGAAAAGAAATTATTTTTGGATTGATTTAATTGTGTAATTTTGCCTTATGAAATAAACCAATTATGAAAGCCAGCCGTATTATCCTGAATAATGAAACAAGGATACAAATAGATTTTCCTTATAACAAGGAAATAGCAAGTCAAATAAAACAACTATCGGATGCTCGTTGGAGCAATACCATTAAGGCATGGCATATACCTTATACCAAAGAAGCATTTGATGCTTTGAAAAAATTGTTTCCCGATGTTGAAATAGAAAAACAAAAAACTGATCAACCTGATGCAAATAAAACACCTACACCATCCACCTCGCCAATATCAAATGAGGTTAAAATCGAAATAATAGATTATAAAAAAATATTTTTGCGATTTCCTTATGCCAAAGAACATATCGCCAAAATGAAAACCATACCTTATTATTATTGGCACAAAGAAGAAAAACAATGGAGTTTCCCTTATACCTTAAATATAGTAAGCGAACTGGAAACATATTTTCGTAAATATAATTATCAGATTGAAACTAAAAATATCAATACAAAAGGTGCTGATAAGAAAGAAAAAAAGAACTATGGCAATGAAAGAAAATTGCCGGAAGAGTACTTAAAGAAACTAAAGTTGGCAAGATATAGCGAAAACACTGTGCGCACCTATACGCAAGCCTTTGCTGACTTTATAAATTATTATGCTACTAAAGAATTAGCAACTATAACAGAAGAGGATATTAAGAATTATCTTCTTTACCTTATAGAGAAACGTATGATATCATCATCTTTTCAGAATCAAATCATCAATTCAATCAAGTTTTATTATGAAAAGGTACTCAATGGGAAAAAATTGCCCTACATTACTATTGACCGTCCAATAAAAGAAAAACAATTGCCAAATGTTTTGAGCGAAGAAGAAGTGATGCGGATTATAAATAATGTACAAAATATAAAACATAAAGCAATTCTACTTACCATATATTCAG
The DNA here is from genome assembly GCA_903862465.1 of uncultured bacterium. Lineage (GTDB taxonomy): Bacteria > Bacteroidota > Bacteroidia > Bacteroidales > CAIWKO01 > CAIWKO01. Next base: position 22,488 of record CAIOYH010000005.1, read on the forward strand.
CAGGCTTACGCATAAGCGAAGCTGTAAATTTAAAAATTGCTGACATAGATAGCTCTCGCCATTTAATACTAATTAAAGGAGCAAAAGGAAAAAAAGATAGAAATTCGTTGCTATCTGAAAAATTGTTAGTATATTTGCGCAAATATTTTTTGATGTATAAACCTAAAGTATGGCTTTTTGAAGGACAGTATGGTGGACAATATTCTGATAGTAGTATTCAGGCTATTTTCAGAGAAGCTTGCAATGCGGCTAAAATAACTAAAAAAGCAACAGTGCATACTTTAAGACATAGTTTTGCCACCCATCTTTTAGAAAGAGGTACTGATTTAAGATATATTCAGGAACTATTAGGACATAGTAGTAGTAAAACTACGGAAATTTACACCCATATAACTCACAAGGGAATGGAGCAAATAAAAAGTCCGTTAGACAACTTAGATGTATAAAATAAAAAACTAAACAGTTGAATTTTAATGATATTAAAACATGAATGGAATAGTCCCAACTGTAAAAGATATAGTAGAAATAGTCCCAATTGGGACTGTATAAACGTTATCGCCAATGCTTAGAAAAAAAACTCAAGACAGACAGTACACTAAAAACCGAAACAGACGCACACCTTGACAAAACAATCACATATCATTAAAACATCATCAGTATGAATGACCAAGATAAAACAAAAGAAGAACTCCAAAATGAGTTGCAGGAGTTGCAGAAAGAGTGTTATTACTTAAATGCGATTAAAGATATTGACAATGGCAAGCGGATTCAGCTTGAGCAAGAATTAGTAGATGCTCATAAAGAAATTGCTTTTCAAAATGAAGAAAAAGGGAAACGTGCAGCCGAGTTAATCATTGCAAATTTGGAGCTTAAATATGAGTCCGAGGAGAAAGCAAAACGTGCAGCCGAGTTAGTCATTGCAAATATCGAACTTGTATTCCAAAACGAGGAGAAAGCAAAACGTGCAGCGGAATTAATCATTGCTAACAAAGAACTTGTTTTTCAAAACGAAGAGAAAGCAAAACGTGCAGCCGAGTTAGTCATTGCAAACAAAGAACTTATTTTTCAAAACGAAGAGAAAGCAAAACGTGCAGCGGAATTAATCATTGCTAACAAAGAACTTGAGCAATTTGCTTATGTGGCTACCCATGACCTTCAGGAACCATTACGAATGATTTCGAGCTACACCCAATTGCTCGAACGGAAATATAAAGACAAATTAGACCAGGACGCAAACGATTATATTCGCTTTGCTGCTGATGGCGCCATCCGTATGCAAAAGCTTATTAATGATTTACTCGAATTTTCGAGAATAAGCACTCGTGGAAATGTTTTTGAGCAAATTGACACTTCAAATATTTTGGGGCAGGTTATTTCTAATATACATCTATTGATAGCTGAGAATAATTGTTTAATAACCAACGATGATTTGCCAACCGTGAAAGCCGATGAATCGCAGATTACACGAGTGTTTCAAAATCTTATTGAAAATGCCATTAAGTTTAAAAAGGAAACTGAATTACCCAAAATACATATCTCATGTACAAAGCAGAACAACATGTATCAATTTTCGGTTAAAGATAATGGTATAGGAATGGAAATGGAATATCACGACAGGGTTTTTACCATTTTTCAGCGATTACATTCAGTTAAGGTTTATCCCGGCACAGGTATAGGTCTATCCATTTGCAAACGCATTGTTGAAAGGCATAGAGGCGCAATATGGTTTGAATCAAAAGTAAATGAAGGTACTACTTTTTATTTTACAATCCCAGTATAAACATTATAAAAAAAACAATCATGGAAAATCTAAAATTAGTTGAAATTCTTTTAATAGAAGACAACCCGGGCGATGCAAGGCTAACTCAGGAAGCATTAAAAGAAGGAAAGGTTAAAAACAACCTTCATATTGTGATTGATGGAGCAGAGGCAACCGATTTTCTTTTCAAAAGAAATCAATATCAAAATGCCCCTCGTCCCGACCTTATTATTCTTGACCTTAACCTTCCGAAAAAAAGCGGGCTGGAAGTGTTGACTGAAATTAAAAATGACGAGTCCCTAAAAAGCATACCTGTTATTATTCTTACTTCATCCAATGCCGAAGAAGATGTTATCAGGTCATATAACTTACATGCAAATTGCTATTTAGCCAAGCAGATGGACCTGAATAAATTTTTTGAAGTAGTAAAATCAATTGAAGATTTTTGGCTCACCTTAGTTAAACTTCCCAAATTATGAAAAACACAGAAGAACAAAAAATTCTCTTGATAGAGGATAATCCCGGCGATAGCAGGTTAATTGATGTGTTTCTTAAAGAAATCACTTCAATTAATTATCAGCTTATTATTGCTGAAACCTTGCAAGACGGATGCGAGCAAATCAGGAAAAATAATTTCATTCTCATTCTGCTCGACCTCAATTTGCCCGACAGCACAGGAAAACAGACTTTCGATACTGTAATAAAAATTGCTAATAATATTCCTGTTGTTTTGATAAGCGGAATGCAAGATATGGAATTATCATTATCACTTATTAAAGAAGGAGCGCAAGATTACATTTTAAAACAGGATTTAAACAGCAGCCTTCTTGCAAAAACTATTCAATATGCGCTAATACGCAAGCAGTCTGAGACAGCTATACAAAAAAAGATAAATGATTTAGAGCATTTTCACACATTAGTAATTGGGCGCGAACTTAAAATGATTGAACTCAAGAAGGAAGTAAACGAATTATTAAGAAAGACTGGTGAGGAAGACAGATACTATATCTATAGTTAGACAGTTTGAAACTCTAATTGAAAGTTGAGTGCTATTACAAAAGAAAAAAAAAGCACAGGCGATAACGAAAATATTGCAGCCATGTTTATTTTTTGGGGGCTGATGTGCGGGCAGAAAGTTCAGTGCTCTTTCAACCATTTGTACGGGCAGAAAGGGCAGTGCTATTAATTCCTGCAAAAAAAATACTAACGGCAATGCTCTGTCCGTTATCGCCAATGCCAAAAAAAACGCAACGAACAAAACATATAAGCAATGGGAAAGACATTAGAGAGGAATAAGGAAATACCGTCATTCTTCGGACTGGTAGAGCTCAAAGGAGAAAGGCAACCGATATACGTCGGAAATAAACGAAATGATGAACCGACCTTGTTTTATAAGCACCCAAACGGAGAACTTTGGCAAGGTGACAGCATTGAGTGGTTAAAATCATTGCCTGATGGAAGTGTTGACATGATTTTCGCAGACCCACCTTACAATATTAATAAAGCCGGTTGGGACACTTTTGAAAGTCAGGAAGAATATATTAAATTTTCAATGCGTTGGATTGAACAAGCGGCGAGAGTTTTAAAACCAACCGGAACACTTTTTATTTGTGGCTTTTCTGAAATTCTTGCTGACTTGAAACATCCGGCAACAAAGTATTTTATAGGTTGCAGATGGATAATCTGGAATTACAAAAACAAAGCAAACCTTGGCAGCGACTGGGGACGAAGCCACGAAAGCATCCTGCATTTGCGTAAGACAAAAGATTTCACCTTTAACATTGACGACATTCGCATCCCGTACAGCGAGCATACATTAAAATACCCAAGCCATCCACAAGCTGAGACAAGTCAATATGGTAACGGCAAAAATGGGAATCATATTTGGGAACCAAACCCTTTGGGAGCAAAACCAAAAGATGTTTTGGAAATACCACAAGACATTATTGAAGTGCCGACAACGTGCAACGGTATGCATGAAAAGACACCACACCCAACACAGAAGCCGGAGGAACTGTTACGCAAAATCATCTTAGCCTCATCAAACATAGGTGACACTGTGCTTGACCCTTTTTGCGGTTCTGGTACAACTTCCGTTTGTGCAGAGCAATTACAGCGTAAATGGTTATCTTGTGACTTATCACCAGAGTATTTGGATTGGGCAGTAAATCGCCTTGAAATAGTTGAGGATTGGAGTATTGAAAAGTGGAATAAATATGATTTTGAAAACCAAAAAAAACGTAACTCAATAAGATGAAACTAACCCAACTCGTAAACAAAGCTAAAAACAAAAGCAATTTTGTTGACTTGAAAGCATTCATAGCCTTCTGTGATGAATACCTGAATTATATAACTGACAATCTTCAGGCAACAATAATTTCTCAAAATGAAAATCACTACCGTTTTTATCAATACAACAAAGAAGGTAATTTCCAAATTACAAGACCAATCAATTCAAACTTGATGTATGATGCAAAAACATTTGCTAAGACATCAAAAGAGTTTTTAAGAGTTTTGAAAAGTATAAAGACCATCAATAAAAATGATGAAGCGATAAGACAAGTTCTCAACAATTCAACATACACTATACAACAATCTGTTGGCTCTGCATTAGACGGATTGCCGGCAGGACAATCAAACATAGCAAGAAAACTAAATGGTGATTTATTTGAACACTTTATTCGTTTAATCATTCGTGAAATTGGAATTCCTTGCAGCGCTGGAGTAATTCAAGTTCCGGTAATTGTTGAAGGAGAACAACAATTCAATATGAGTTATCAGCATGATTTGATTATTGAGAAAAACTATGACGTGAAAGTTATTGGCTCTATTAAAACATCAAGCAAAGACCGCATTGATAAAATTTTCATTGACAAATTTCTTTATAACAAGCTAACTGAAAAAGCAACTCCACACATTGCCATTTTTTTGAATGATGTTCAAAGAAAAAATACCAAACGAGAAAATGAATATGGTATCAATTCAACTTTTCTTCCAGGACACTTCAAGGGCTACACAGTAAAACTAAATCCGCTTGACGGAGTTTATTATTGCGACATCAGACCAAATATGAGAACTGAATCAATTCTCAAAGACCACATCAAGACCTTTGACAATTTGCTAATTGAAGACATTTGGAAATTTATTTAGACATCGAAGAATGACAAAAAAAAATGGCACAGGCGATAACGCAAAAATTGCAGCCATTGAAAAAACTGCTGCAATTTTCTAAACGTTAGCGGTAATTTAAAAAAAAGATAGAGACATGGCAGTAACACAGATAAATTGCATAGCATGTGGAAACAGACTACCTGTTCCAATAATATCGAACGCAGGACAACTTTGTAATACATGCAGAGGTCAAGGATTATTTCGTAAACAAATAATTATAACAGGAATTACCCGTATGAATAGCGGGAACGTTTGCGTTTCGGGTATTGACCCGCAGACTTGGAATTTCGTTAGACCGGTATTTGCTACAGGAATTGACCGAGATTTTCTTATGCAAGGAACAACGCAAGTAGTAAATCATTTTAATTTAGTTGAAATTGAATTCAGACGTTATAAACCAGACCAAACATTTCATACAGAAGATTGGATAATAAATGAGAACTTTGCACCTCGATTCATAAAGCATTTGAGCAATGAAGAAATTTTAAATGTTGTTAATCGAATTTCAATTAATAATCTTAACAATGCGATTGAGAAACAAGACAAATCATTATTTATTGTTAAGGCACGGAGCATTGGAAGAATTTGGCATGAACAATATGAAAGATTAAAAGTTCTTATTAATTTTGTTGATGCAGATGGAAACTTATATCAAAGAGTTCCTGTAACCGATTTATTGACAATGGCATTTGTTATATATCAAATAAAAAATGGTAATACTGATTATTCTAATCAAATAATTAGACAGTTTAATGCAAGTCCGAATAGATTTGTCCGTATAGGTCTAACCAGACTTTGGAGAGGGGAACATTGGAAACAAGTTACAGCACTAATTACAATCCCTGACTTATTTGATGGCAAGTCGTTTTCTTATTATGAAAGTAAATTAGGAGGTCAATTATGATTTATTCAATAGGACATGGTAACAGGGAAATTGAAGATTTTATAAAGTTACTTAAAACTTATGAAATCGAATTTCTAATTGATGTTCGTTCATCTCCATATTCAAAAATGTTTCCTGTCTTTAATAAAGATGGACTTTCAAACATTCTTAAAAATAATGGTTTTATTTATGTGTATTTGGGAGACGTTTTAGGTGGTTTACCAAAAGACCCTTCATGTTACATTGAATATACTGATAAGAAAAATGAAGACGTAAGGAAAATAGATTATAGCAAAATTGAAAAAAAAGACTTTTTCATAAAAGGAATGGATAGATTGAAGACAGCATTTACAAAAGGATTAAATGTTGCTGTAATGTGTAGCGAATCAAATCCAGAAGAATGCCATAGAAGTAAATTAATAGGAGTATCTTTATTAAAGGATGGGATAATAATGCAGCATATAAATAAGAATGGTAAACTCATTGACCAAAATGAGGTAAATGTTTTAATTAATGGAGGACTTAATCCAATAAATCTTTGGGGTGAAATTGACATGACATCAAAACGTAAAATTAAATAATATGGAATTCTATACAATCGGAGTTTATAACTCAACAGAAAAGGGGTTTTTTGAAAAACTTACAAAGAATAATATTGACACTTTCTGTGACATCAGACAGCGCAGAGGTGTGAGAGGAGCAAAATATTCATTTGTAAACAGCAATAGGCTTCAACAAAAACTGAATGATTTAGAAATTAAATATGGATACATTGCTGAATTAGCACCAACTTCGGAAATACGAGAACTTCAAAAAGAAATTGACCTCGAAAAAGGAGAATTAAAAAGAGAGCGCCACGAATTAGGAAAGGTTTTTATCATTGAGTATAAAAATAAAATACTGAACAGCTTTGACTTTGAAAACTTCCTTGAACAACTTGAATTCGTTGGTGCGAACAGGATAGCATTATTTTGTGTTGAGGAGTTTCCAGAAGCCTGTCATAGGTCAATAGTTACAGACAGATTGAAAGAGAAATACAACTATCAAGTGACACATTTGTAAAAATTAAAATACTGCAAATTTAAAATTGCTGCAAGATTCTGTATTTTAGTAGTAATTCAAAAATGGAATAAAAACAAATCACAATTAATAAATAAAAACAAAAAAAATGAAATACACAATTTGGAACAACAAAGGAGGAACAGGTAAAACAAGTTTATCTTTCCAAACAATTACAACATATGCTTTGACCAAACCTGACGAGAGAATTCTTGTAATTGATTTGTGTCCTCAAGCGAATGTTTCAGAATTACTTTTAGGTGGGTTACAAGGAAACGGCAACACCAGTCTTCAAAGTTTATATAATCAACCGACAAGACAATCAATAGGTGGTTATTTTCAGTTAAGAATTCCGAGTCCTTTTAAACCTCCAACAATTGACCCTACTCTTTTTATTACAACGCCCTGTACAAGCAATCCAAATATTGCAACAAATATTGACCTTCTTGCAGGTGACAGACTATTGGAAATTCAAAGTAATGCTTTAACTTCATTAGCGAATTCACAACTTCCAGGAGTTAATGCAAGACTTGCAATAATTGACTGGATAAATGATTTCATTTCAGTAACAGGAAATACGTACCAAACAATATTCATTGACACTAATCCAAGTTTTTCAATTCATACTCAAATAGCATTAGCATCAACAGATAGACTTATTCTTCCAATAATGGCAGACGATTCATCAAGAAGAGCAATTGCTAATGTTTTCACTCTGATTTATGGACTTAATATCCCCAATGCAATTTATAATGCTTATATGTTTTCAACAACATTACATGATGCTGGTAGAAGCTTACCTTTAGTTCATTTAATAATTAGAAATAGAATTACACAATATATGGGAGAAGCCTCGGCATATGGTGCAGTTTTAAACCATATTACAGAGGACGTTCAAAATTTACTAAGGACACACCCTACCCTTTTTACTTTTGCTACTACTGCTCAAGGTATTTTAAGTGTAAAGGATTTCGGGACTACTGGTGTAGTTGCGTTCGCAGAAGGAACTCCTTTTAATCAATTAAGAACGGGAAATCACGTTATAAATGGTAGAAATACAAAAGTAAATAAGAGCATGTTAGTGGCCTGTATTAGTGATATTAATGCAATTGTAGCTCATTTATAGTCAGAATAATAAACTACCGCTAACTTACAGCTTGCCGCCATGTTCTTTTTTGGGGGTGGACGTGGGTCAGAACGGGCAGTGCTTTCTATTACCTTTGGTGCGGACAGAAAGGGCAGTGCTCTTAAATCCCCCAAAAAAAACACGGCGGCAAGCTGCCGTCCGTTATGGGCAAGTTTAAAAAGATAGACAGCAGCCAGACGAGAGAACCGCCGAAAAAATATTTCGAAAGTTCTTAACAGACATTCGTGTCTGACAAAAAAAATAAAATGTGGA
>CAIOYH010000006.1 GCA_903862465.1 uncultured bacterium
AAATCTCAAATCAAAAATCAAACAACTCTCTCCATCTCCAAATCCACTCTCACCTTCTTCCCCTTAATCAAAATCACAGGCACATTCTTAGTCACCAAATCCACTCCCGTACACTCCATGGTGTAACCTCCCTGCATCGCGCTAGGTATCACCGCCACCCCATATAGATTACTTATAGCAACCATGCCGTTTTCAATCAATTTGATTTGCATACCGCTAATCACATTCATCTCCAAACCTTCGGGCGGATTTGCATAACTACACATCACCAACAAACCCGTATGATGCACCCCGGTATGGTCAGGATGTATAATATGCGACATACCTGCCACAAAATCAGGCTCAGTTTCCACATATTCGCCATACATCAACTTATAAATACTTTCCATCGCCTTCCCAACCTTCCTGATATATCCGGGAATCTTCTCAGTGCCTTTAGTTTTCCCATCCTTTATTTCTGCTTTAGGTTTAAGCCTTTTAGTGTCAAAATCACTAATCAAACCATCCACAACAGCAATTTCAGCCACACTGATGTTGGTCAACAATGCTACTCTATTATCATTCAAAGCATCCCTCCAATTCCGGGCACGTCCCAGAGCCAAATTCATCGAAACCCGTGTCAAATACGTAATCGGATGATTAATTTGCTCAAAAATATCAAAACGTTCAGCAGCTTCTGCAAGCACCGAACTTTTCATTCCCAATTTATACAAACCCTTGCCCAAACGCAAGAGTGCCAAATCGCTATCAGTTTTAAAACCGTGTTTTTCTTTCGCCTGTATCTTCAATGCACCTATCAAAAGTGGATAAGTTTCATTAAAAACATGCACAAAAGGTGCTGCCTCAGGCACTGCTTCTATCAAGTCATTATTTGCCGTAACATCAATATAATCCTTAAACCGACTTGCAGCGGTCGTCTTGTCATTAACATCATTTTCCATATCAATATATGTTTTAGTTTATAATTTCAAATTCAAAAAACGCCTAAAATCAAAATCGCTACGAAATTAAATAAAAAAACAATACCGTGGTACAAAAAAAATAAAAAATATCGAAAAATTATTAAATCGCACAAAATAATTCATACACGAGACAAAATAATTATTAACTAATCTCTTAGTGATTCTAAGTGTTCTCAGTCCTGTCCCGCACACGAAGTGTCGGGAGTCTCAGTGGTAAAAAAAATTAATTCTTAAATCTAAAATCTCAAATCAGTAATAATCCTCTTAGTGTACCTTAGTGCTCTCAGTGTCTAAGTGGTTAAAAAATCTTAATACTAAATCAAAAAATCTTAATTCAAAAATCAAAAATCCCAAATTTAAAGCCATCCCCAAAGCCCCCAACGCCATCCCCACCGCCTAGAACACCATCCCCACTGCTTAGGACGTCATACTCCTGATACCCCGATGTCATACTCTTGATGGCAGGATGTCATACTCAGAGCCTCCGATGTCACACTCCTGACTAGGGGATGCCATACTCAGAGCCTCCGATGCCATACTCACAGCCCCCGATGCCATACTCCGAGCCTCCAATGTCATACTCCTGAGTAGGGGACGCCATCCCCCAACCCTCCAACGCCATACTCACAGCCCCCAACATTACACTCTTAGCCTACTAATCAACACTTTTGCCTTCCCAGATAAAAAACCTGCCATATTGTCATGCCTCACCAAGTCCCAAATTTACCAATATGATCCAGCCATTTACAAGCTATCCCGACACCTTGATATTTGGAGCTTGGGGCTTGAAATTTGGGTCTTGGTATTCGTAATTCGCATATTCGTAATTCGTAGGGGCTTGTCTTGGTATTTGTAGCTTGGGTCTTGGTATTTGGAATTTTCATCAATTATTTCCTCCCATATTCCATACTTTTTGTAAATTTGCATTTTAATCAAAAGTCGTAGCGAAAAACATAATGTCAGCAATGAAACAAAAGAACCTCAATCAAAAAACAATACAGAAAAAACCGACCGTGCAGCTCCCCAAATTCGATGCTTACACGTGGTGGAAAGATAAAAACACCCTCCTGATGGCGGCGCTCCTAATCGTCATCACCTTCGTGGTGATGTTTCCCTCCCTCAAAGGCGAATTCCTCTATTGGGACGACGATGTAAACATCTACGAAAACCAAAACGTCAAACAACTCACCACCGAGAACGTAAAAAAGATATTCTCTGAAAGCGTCATCGGCAACTACAACCCGCTCACGATTCTGAGTTTCGCTGTGGAATACCATTTCTTTGGTGAGAAAACTTTCAACTACCATCTTCATAACATCCTGCTGCATATCATCAATGCCTTTTTCGTGTTTTGGTTGCTCATGCTGTTCCGCTTGCGCCGCGAGTGGGCGTTGTTTGGTGCCTTGTTGTTTGCCATACATCCCATGCGGGTGGAGTCCGTGGCATGGATCACCGAGCGCAAGGACGTGCTCTTCGCCATGTTTTATTTGGCAGCTATGTTGTCCTATATCTATCATCTCAAACTGAAAAAGAAACGATTCTTGGTACTAACCTTCGTGCTTTTCATCTTATCCTTATTATCAAAAATTCAAGCGGTGTCCTTTCCACTTGCTTTATTGTTGGTGGATTATCTGCTGAAACGTCCTTTAAAATTCAAATTACTATTGGAGAAGATACCTTATTTTCTATTATCGTTGGCGGTAGGTTTGTTGGGCGTGTATTTCTTAGGGCAACAGAAATCCTTAGACAACATAAACTATTCGGTGATGGAGCGCGTCTTGTTGGGTTCATACGGGCTATGCGCTTATTTGGTGAAATTCATTGCGCCCTATTCGCTCTCTGCCATCTATCCCTTCCCCATACAAGGCAAATTCGGAATCTTCTATTACATCGCTCCTTTTGCACTTATAGCTTTGGCTGTGTTGGTTTATTTCTCGACACGAAAAAGCAAGACTGTGCTGTTTGGTTCTTTGTTTTTCTTGGTCAATATAGTGTTTATCTTGCAGGTGGTTTCTGCCGGGCAGGGTTTCCTCGCCGATCGTTTCAGCTATGTTCCCTATATCGGATTGGTGTTTATGATGGCGCAAGGCGGCGAATGGCTCGCGGACAAAAGGAAGAAGTTGTTGCCCATGATAGGCATAGTGGCTGTAGCGATGGTGTTGTTTTATGCAGGCTATAGCTTCAATCGCGTGGGTGTATGGAAAACCACCGAAACGCTTTTCACCGATGTGTTGAAATATGATAAGAATGTGTCGGTGGCGTTTCGCAACAGAGGGAATTATTATCGTGACCATAAAATCAACGACAAAGCCATGGACGATTATGCTAACCTGATGCGCCTAACACCCAACGATCCGAATGCGTACTTCTCTAGAGGTAAGTTGTATTTTGAAAAGAAAGATTATGATAAGGCATTTAATGATTTCAATAAATCCATTAAGCTCGACTCGAACAATGCCATTGCCTTCTCTAATCGTGGAACCATTTACGGAACCCGACAGCAATGGGACTTAGCACTCAAAGATTTCAACCGAGCCTTAGTACTTAAGCCTGATATGAAAGATGCCTTGCTGAATCGGGGTTTGCTTTTTTATAATCTCCGCAGGTTTGATGAAGCCATAAAAGACCTTGACTATTACTGCACTTTACAGCCGGGCAATTCGAAAGCAATAAATCTTAGAGGCTTATGCAAAGTGAGCAAACAAGACTACCAAGGTGCCCTGAAAGATTACGATGAATCCCTACTACTTGACCAAACAGAAGGAAATTATTTTCTGAATCGTGCACTTCTTTATTCATTTTTGGGCAACAAACTCAAAGCCTTTGCTGATGCTCAAAAGGCACAGCAGATGGGCATTAAAGTTGATCCTGCTTTTATGGAGAAAATAAAGAAATAGATTTCGGATTAAAACGTTAATTGAAAAAGAAAGTTTACGAACAAATAAATTATAACAATAAGAGATTTGAACCATAAAATTTTATACCTTTGCTAAAATAAAAAGAAAATGGAAAGTTTAACTGTTTACATAAAAGACAAAGCACAGCTCGATTTATTATATCAATTCTTAAAGCATTTAGATTTTGTTATATTGTCAGAGCCAAACGCTAAAAAAACTTTAGCGAAACACAAAGATTATAGTCTATTCAATTCGGCAGGCATGTGGGAAAATCGTACTATTACCCAAGAAGATTTAAGAGCACAAGCATGGAAAAGAATGTAATAATTTGCGATACCAATATTCTGATTGAACTGTATAAAAACAATCAAACAATAATTTCAAATCTCAGAAAGATTGGAGAAGAAAATATTGCGATAAGTTCAATTACTGCAGGCGAATTGATATACGGTGCTTTGAACAAGAAAGAACTGCAAATCATCAAAAAGGATATTGATAACTTGGATGTCATACACATGAATGAATTGATAAGTCAAAAGTTTATTTTATTAATGCTTAAATACTCTAAGAGCCATGGTTTGACAATTCCTGATGCTATAATAGCTGCGACTGCAATTGTAAGCAATACGAATCTTTATACCATGAATACTAAAGATTTTAAATTTATCGAAGGTTTGACATTGTTTGAATAGACAATTATTACCATCGCCTAGCACATCAATTATACTTGTAATTTTCTATTTATTGGTAAACTCAAATAATAAAATAAACATCTAAATATTATTTCTTAAAAAATATTTCAATCCCACTAAGGGTAAAACCCAACTGATGTGTATAAGTTATAAATCAACGAAAATTATTAATCAAATTAATTAAACCTTAGAATTATGAAAACAAAAAAGATTATCGGTTTGGGCATTATAATGCTTGCCGTTTTTGCACTTGGGTTCACCTCTTGCAAGAAAGATAAAAACAAAAATGTGGATACCGCTTCGATGCAACAATTGATTGCGGACGAAAACAAAATGGCAACATCGGATGATGATGCCATGAACGATGTAAACAATGTATTGTCGGGTAGCACCGGCAAAGCTCTAATGAGTCCTCCGTGCAATGTAACGGTTGATTCATCTACTATTATTGGTGATACTATTATCTATAACATCACCTTTAATGGCTTGAATTGTGCCGGAACTCGCAACAGAACCGGTCAGGCGCAAGTGAAGAAAAATATCAACACGCATTGGGTTGATGTGGGCGCTGTGGTGTATGTGAAGTATATTAATGTCTTGTTCACCCGTGTTTCGGATGGCAAATCTTTGACCTTGAACGGAACCAAGAAGTTTGAAAACGTCAGCGGAGGTCGCATTGCCGACTTGGGCACCACTGCCACTTCTATCGTGCATCGTGCTAGTGGCGCTTTGGTGGCTACGTTTGACGACAACACTACTCGTACATGGAATTTAACCCGCCAAAGAACTTTCACAGGTACATTGGGCAATCTTTATATGGCAGTTGATGGTTTTGGTTCTGCGGATGGTTATAGCAGTTTGGTGGCATGGGGCACTAACAGAAATGGCGAAACGTTTTATACGCAAATTACGCAATCCGTTATTCATAAAGAAGCATGTGGTTGGGATCCTTGTGCAGGTGTGAAAGTGCATAGTATCCCCGGTGATAACAAAAAAGCAACCTTCACAGGAGGTTATGACAGTAACGATCAAGCTGTGGATGTTAACGGTTCCGTTTGCGCTACCAAATATCGCATAGATTGGGAAAAGAACGGCAACAGTGGAACACTTTATAGATTTTTATAAACTTCCTATCTCAAAGTATAAAAATAAAAAAGCCCGCTTTCGTGCGGGCTTTTTTTATGTTATGGAACATTATTTCTTATCGTTTTTCATCTCTTTGTTTAATTTGCTTTTGCGGATGCTATAGGAAAAATAGATGATGAAGCCGATTGCCATCCAAATAAACAAACGTACCCAATTGGCATAGCCCAATCCATAAATCATGGCGCCGCAAACAATAATGCCCGCAATGGGAACCCACGGCACGAAAGGCGTTTTGAATCCGCGTTTCAGTTCGGGACTCTTCACACGCATGATCCAAACTCCGGCACAGACCAACATAAACGCAAACAAGGTGCCGATACTCGTCATATCGCCAACAATATCTTGAGGAATAAAACACGCAAATATACCCACAAAGCCCAAGAAAACCCAATTGGATTTGTGAGGCGTTCTGAATTTTGGATGTAGGTCGGAGAACAATCTAGGCACCAATCCATCTTTACTCATGGAATAGAATACACGCGATTGACCATACAACATCACCAATATCACAGAGGAGAAACCCGCCAAAATAGCAATCGTCACCAATTTGGCTAACCATCCATAGCCTGTCATATAGGTTTGTATGGCGTAGGTCACAGAGGCTTCTTTGCCCGCGGTGCGGAAATCATTGAGGGTGGCAACACCGGTCAATACATAAGAAAACAAGATGTAAAGCACCGTGCAAATAACCAAGGAGCCAAGTATCCCTATAGGCATTGCCTTCTTCGGATTTTTTGTTTCCTGTGCAGCAGTAGATACCGCGTCGAAGCCAATGAAGGCAAAGAACACTACGCCCGCAGCGCCCAAAATGCCTAATATGCCTCCGAAGTTATGGGATACGCCTTGGGCATCCACAAACTTGGTGGCTTCGGGTATGAACGGTGTGTGGTTGGCGGGGTTGATGAAATGCCAACCAAATACGATAAACAGTATGACGATGCTCACTTTGGTGATGACGATGATGGCGTTGACCAAAGCCGATTCGCGGGCGCCACGTATCAACAAGATGGATAACAGAAATAAGATGAACAATGCCGGAATATTCATGATGCCATGAGTTCCGGCCACACTCGCCTCGAAGGGCGAATGGCACCACTGATACGGTATGTTCAAATCAAAATAGCCCAAGAGTTTGTTCAGATATTCGCTCCAAGCGATGCTAACGGTGGCAGCTCCCAGGGCATATTCCAACACCAAATCCCACCCGATGATCCATGCAACCAATTCGCCCATGGTGGCGTAAGAGTAGGTGTAAGCGCTTCCCGATACGGGTATCATGGAAGCAAATTCGGCATAACAAAGTCCGGCTAAGGCACAACCGATGCCCGCCACGATGAAGCCCAAGGTGACGGACGGTCCGGCATTGTTGGCTGCTGCGGCGGCAGTTCTGACAAACAATCCGGCGCCGATGATAGCGCCAATGCCTAAGGCAATCAAACTGAATGCTGTTAATGATCTTTTCAATCCTTTGCCGTCATCGGCGGCTTCCACCATGAGCTTGGGGATGGATTTCTTAATAAATAAACGATTCGCCATGTGATTTGATTTAGTGGTTAAAAATTTCTCACAAAAATATATAATTTTATCGAATGAGGAACTTTTTTTAACTAAGTTGAAATAAAAAAGGCTTGCCGAGGGGTGGGGGCAAGCCTTGTTATTCGTTGTGGTCGTTGATGTATTTCTTATATCATAAAAAATCCTCTAACAGATTTTACCTTTATATAAGTCGGAATACTTAAACATTAAATCCCAGTCGGCACCCCATGCCAAGAAATAGAGTTCACAGCTAAATTTGCTGAAAAGCTCCGGGTTCTCGTACTTGCTATATTGCGGATGCGGGTGTTTAGCGAAGTATTCTGAGAAATCAATTACTTGTTGCTTACCATCAATAAAAACAATCTCGATTATGTTTTCCTTAAGATGCCTAACTGATTTAATGCTATCCTTTTTCATAGTATTATTAATTTAGTTTCTTGGTAATCTTTATGCTTTTAACTTTTTTATGCAATATGAAGAAATTTGTCCAATCTTCAATAATTAGTTCGTGATAATGTTGAATAACTTTTTCCGCTTCTTTTATTTTGCTTGCAGGCAAATGTTCAATCCCTTTTATTTTTCTTTTTTTTAAAGATAAAGTGCCATTTTCGTATAGTAACTCGAACTTTGTTTCATACTCATTATATTGCACATGCACATGTATTGGCAAGTGCTCATTTCCCCAAAAGAAGAAAATCAGTCCGAAGTATTCTATTATTTTTGGCATATTCTAATTTTAATGCAAAGATAGTAAATATTTTCAAGATGAAAAAGAATTAGATACAAAAAAGATTTTTTGAGACACAATAAAAGTAAAAAGGCTTGCCCCCATTACGAAGCAAGCCTTTTATACTAAAAATCTCTTTCCTTATTCCTTTATAAATTTCTTCATCGCAACTCCCTTATCGCTTTTCACTTTTATGAAATACATCCCTTGCGAAAAACCGGATATGTCTATTTCTGATTTTAGTTGTTGTAGGGATTGGCTTAATAGTAATTGTCCTTGCATATTATAGAACATTGCTATTGCATTTTCATTACTGTTGATGCTTTCTATAGTAATACTTGAAGAGGCAGGGTTTGGATAAATGCTTATACCAATTTCAGCAGCATTTTCTACTATACCCACATTAACATTAAGGGTAGTTGAAATAGATGAACATCCATAAGAATCGGTAACCATAACCTGATAAAAGCCTGAAGCGACTACAGTATAAAACTGAGAAGTTGCACCAGGTATAATGCTTCCATTAAAATACCATTGATTCCCTATGGTAGAACTTGACATTAAAGCTAGTCCATTTTGCGTAATTGTCGGCATTGGTGGAGATGAGTGAATTGTCAAACTAACAGTGGTAGCTGGACCTTGAATATTCGCAATAGTTTGCGTTACATAATAAGTATAAATTCCAGCAGCAGTTTGACCAGTATTGAAAGTATTCCCTTGATTAACCATAGTAGTAAGATTAGAATCGCTGTACCAACGAATATTTAAACCTGTCGCTGTTAAATTTGGAATAGAATTACCGAAGCACCCATTTTGATTAACGGAAATTGGTGCAGAAACGCCATCTTGATAAATCTGAGTAATTTCTTGACTACTTAATGCTCTATTATAAACATAAATATCATCTATTGATCCTTTAAAATAATCCATTTCCGTTCCACCTCCATTACAACCAATTCTATAACTAAATAATGGGTTTTGATTTGGTATGAGTGGAGTCGGACTATATCCAAATCCAGTTGCGAAATACCCCGTCACTTCAATATTATTTAAAAAAGCTTTTTGTATATGTGTTGTAGTATCAAATGTAACTACAATATGTGACCAAGAATTATCAACGCCTATATTAGAATAATAACTGCTTTGATTTATACCTGATTGATTAACAATACATATTCTATTTGGAACTGGTGAACCTGTATATCCATCCAACACTAAGTCAACGGCACCAGTAAAATAATTACCTGCATATCCATTCGAGAATATTCTTCCTCTATCGGTCAAGATTTCATCTTTTACCCAAGCAGAAATTGAATATGATGTCAAGTAAATCTGATTATTTATTACCACATAAGCATTAGAGCCATTAAAATAATAAGCTTTATTTGAATTTCCGAATCTATCAGTTGTCAATGTTGCTCCATTGTTTGAGCCATCATAACCATGTGTGCTTTCATCGAAAGTATTCCCATTAAAAGGATACCAAGCAACCAATCCATTAGAAGGTATTTGTGCTTTTAGGCATAAAGTTGTTGCTACTAAAAGCAATAAAAGAAGTAGTTTTTTTTTCATGATTTTTGGTTTTTAATTTTGATTATTGTTTTTTTTGAATTTCATTATAAACTGGTTACTAGTTGTCTATTTATTATTGTTTTCTGTTTCTTGTATTATTGGCTTTGTACGTACAATAGAAACTGGAAGGGTAATGTCTTTTTCCAAATTACTTGTAATGCCTTCATTTGTACCTTCATATCTTAATAATTTTTGCCAAATCTCATAGTAGCTATTATACGAATATTTTCCCCGAATGAGTTTGTGTGCAATTTTTAATGTACTTATCATAGTAAAAATTAAAAATAACCAAATTATTAATATTAAAACTCCCGTAACAGAAGAAATACAAGGTTCTGTTACAAAATGAAAATTTTTAAAAAATAGAATTGTTGAAAGTGTGCAAGAAATAAACGATAATGCAGTAAAAACAGTCCAGTTAAGAATCCAATATCTAAATCTATTGTGTTCTCTCGGAAAAAAAAGTTTTAGAATATTTTTAAAATTGAATTTTTCATTTCCTATGCTGCATAATTCAACAATTTTATGTTCATTGCTTTTATATCGCAGAATTCTTAAGGCATTTTCGAAACTATAATAGTAATAATTACCTTCCATGTTGTTGATTAAAATCTCTTCAAGTATTTGAATATAGCCATTATTTCTTGATATAGTATGTGCTTTATCAAAAAATATCCACCAGCAAGGCACTGTGATGAGTAATGGAACTAATGGTATGAAAAATTGAAAATGAGAACCGTCTCCAAAAAGTTTATATATTCCAAATAATGCAGCTGTTCCACTTATTGATAAAACAAAATATTGCAGTTGGCATTTTTTTAAATCAGCAATATCATTGCGAACAAAACTGAAATCATCTCTTATGGTTTGTTCTATATTTGTTGCCATAACTATTAATTTTTCTTCTCCCGTTTTTTAAAGTGGTCTCTGTACTCCACTTTTATCTTTAAAATAAAAAAGAGCTTCACCCAAAAAGCGAAGCTCTTTTCTTTTATCAAGTTAAATCACCTTAGCCTTAAAAACCACCGATACGCCTGTTTCGACGCCTGCCTTTTTGGCAACATATCTTGCCACGTAATAGACAATTTTACCTTCGTCGGCAAGGTCGAAATGATTCACATATTTGCCGTGTTTGGCTTTGCCTAAAAACGCCATTTTGTGAAGGTCGCCTGCTGAGGCTGCATCGAAAGTTTCGTATAATTCGATATACGAAGCATCCTCGGGCACCACAACTTTATCGCTCAAACTGTTTCCGAAATGCACAGTATGATGCAAAGGAATTAATGTTTCTGCGCTAGTAACAACAGGGATGCTGTTGGTAACCGAAATTTCAGGTACTGGCGGCGTATCCAAATTTTTTACTCCAAATTTTAGCTCCAAAATTTTAGGAATATCATCGCTCAACACATCTTGAATTTGCGATGCATAACTCCCCATAGTGTCGTTGATAGTTCTTCTGTCATTATTGATAGAAATAGTTAACGCTTGGGCTTCAGCAAGCTTTAGGTCGCGCGTGATGCGTTTACCTTCGGCTAAATTAATTATCGTCATGGTGTCATCAGCAGCCGGATGCAAATCGGGAACGTAGGTTGATTTGTCAATCAGTGCTTGTGTTTTCGATTTGCTGTCTTGCAGAAAATCTTTGTCTTTCTTATGAGAAAGCTCTGTAATTACAACTACTTTTTTGTTGAATGCTGGCATAATGTTTACGTTTTAACCCAAATTCCGCAATAGAAAATA
>CAIOYH010000007.1 GCA_903862465.1 uncultured bacterium
GTGGTGGTGTCTCTATGTGGTCTCCCAAAAAAACCTACCGTGTTGATACCGTCATGGAATTTGGAATTTGGATCTTGGAATTTGGATCTTTTTACCTATGTGTCTATGTTCCTATGTTGTATATTTTTTCACTGTGTCCCTCTGTGAAAACCACCGTGTTCTTTGTGGTTAAATTTCACTGAGGTGAAACAAAAAAGCCTGCCCAATCGAGCAAGCTTTTTCTGCTGAAAGCCCCTAGACACCTTAGCCTACGACAAAGTCAATGGCATGGCTCCATTGCATCATACCTTCTTTGGTTACGGCACAATAACGAAACCAAACCGTGTTTGCCTTGCTAAGATTGCCGATGTCGGTTTTTGTTTGTGTAGTTGCTTTCACAAATTTCCACAGACTTTCATCTATGGGAGGGTTGGCACCTACATAAATTTCCCAAACATAAGCCTTAGCTTTCGGATAAGCACTGCATACTATCAGCACTTCTCCGGAGTTTTCTCCTTGCTTCACCCGAAATCCTTTGCGCTGTGGAGCGCCGGGAATCTTGGTGAGCGGAAATCCACTGCTAGTCAAAATAACCAAATTTCCTTTGGCTTTCTTTTTGACATATAATGCCAAGAGCGTAGCAGCATCCAATACCAAAGTGTGAGCAGCCACCATATTTTCTTGTGCTTGTTTGGCACCGCTTAAGGCTAAGGTGTGCTTGTTTTCCAAATCGTCAACCAAGTCTTCGAAATCATCCAAAGCAGGGTCGGGAGTAGTGAAATTTGGGTTGTTTGTCATGCTAACGATGATAAAACGACAGATTTCAATCAGAACTAATACAGGTAAGTGCATAAAGTTCGTTATTACATTTCTTTTTCTCATTTTGTTTAGGTATTAAATTGTTTGATACTATTTTTTTTTATTTTTTCTGAGTTTCATGCAGACTTAGTTTATGCGGAAGCCACCGTAAAGCTTCATAAGCTAAAGTCTGCCAAACACATAATAGACTCTTACGGTGTAAAGCAGTTTGTTTTCGACTGAAACCAAAAGGTTCTTGCACAAAACCAAAATGTTCTTGACAAAAACCAAACGGTTTCTGACAAAAACCAAAAGGTTCTTAACTGAAACCAAAAGGTTTTTGCACAAAACCAAAAGGTTCTTGACTGAAACAAAATTGTTTCTGTACAAAACCAAAATGTTTTTGCACAAAACCAAAAGGTTCTTGTAGAAAACCAAATGGTTCCTGACTAAAACCAAAAGGTTTTTGACAAAAAGCAGATAGTCGGCTATCCGATCATTTTTGTAGCTTGAAACGCTATTTTTTATTTTTTCAGACACGACATGTATATTTTTAAAATGGACATTAAATTTATTTTTTTGTCATACAAAAGTACATCTAGACGATACCAAAAAACTAGGCAAAAAAGGTAACGGTAGGAATTAAACAGTTAAAGGTAGGTTTTGGCAAGTTAACGGTTTTTGGGGGTTAGATTTTTCGTCATTTTTTCTAACACAGAGTCACTCCCGACCTCACGACTTCCCGACCTCCGGTACGGGACAGGTTCAGTACGGGACAAGTGCGGTACGGGAAAAGACAAGGTAAAGCACAAAGAACATAAGATTCTTGAATTAATGAAATCACTGCCTAATTTTAATTGTCTATATTCATCTATTGACTCCATACATCAGATGAATGGTTTCAACATTTAACTTATTAACTGATGTTACGCATTATGAAAAAATCCCGAAGGGATGACAATATTATAGAACACAGAATGCAGAGAATACCAAAACCCTGAAAGGGTGACATAATAATTTCATCCCTTCGGGATTTTATATAGGATTATTTGAACAATTTTCTATAATAATTTCAGTCCTTCGGACTTTTGCGCAACGTTTATTATTAATGCAGAATTCATAACCCGTGCTGTCAATATTCATCTGATGATTCCAAGTCATCAGATGAATGCTTTCAACTAGTTGCAGGATAGGAGTGTGATAATCGTAGTACGGTTTGGAGCCGTACTACTACTTGTTGAGAAATTTAATTCATGCCCAATAAAGTAAGAACCTTGCTTTATCTGATTTGTACTAAAGTAATAAAGTTTCTAAAATCCTAGATGAATTTCATAGTCTAGGTATTTGCCTGCTCGAAACCTAGCTAAGTGACGCAGGCTGGCAGGGGCTTCAGTCTAGTGACTATGTGGTTTCACAGTCTTGGTATTTGGTATTTGGGGCTTGGAATTTGGATCTTGTCCATGCCTAAATAGCGTTGACCGTTTTTATTAAATTAGTACTGCTATTTTTCTTTAAATTTTCTTTAGAAAGGAAAGGCGCAATAGAGCGACCTTCCCCTTCCTCAGATTTTTTTGTGTGTGTGCAAATATAATGTTTTTCAAATTCACATGGTGTTTTTCTTTTTAAATTAATGTGTGGTTTTTCTTCATTGTAAAGTTGGACACTTCGGTCAACTTCTTTTACTAAATCACTATAGCTATTTATTTCCCTATGCTTTAAATAGTTGTTCTTGATTACACCGTTAAGCCTTTCAACTTTTCCGTTTTCCCAGGGATACTCGCACATAGAGTTGTTTATTTTATGCTTTTGTGTTAGTTTAAGAAACTCTTTATCATAATACTGACCGCCTCCATCAGAATGAAAAATAAGACCATCAAGCTTGGTGTTCTTTCTATTTTTGATCGCTGTTTCCAGAGCGGGCAAAGTAGTTTGTTCGGTAGTCAATCTCTGTGAAACATAATGTCCTACAATTTTTCTCGAAAAAGAATCTTCAATAAAGGTTATGTAGTAAAATTTGTCTTTCACTTCGTAATAAGTTATGTCACTTTGCCATACTTGATTTAAGCGGTTTATCGTAAGATCATTCATCAAATTATCAAATCTAACTACCCCAGAACTGTCCGTTGTTCTGCGCCAGTTCTTAACGCGAACAGACATTAGACCCTCTTGTTTGCAGAATCTTTCAAAGGCATCTCTTCCCATGGTCTGTGGCAGTAACTTGTAGTACATATCTCTGCAATTCATGGTAGGATGATCTTTGCGTATTTGATAAACAAGTAATAAAAGCTGTTTTTGCTCGGACAAAGACACACGCAAACGATCCATTTTTTGATGGAATGATTGCTTACTTATTCCTATGCTTTTATACAAGGTGTTCATGCTGAAGGTGTATTGTTCCCGTCTGAACCAGATGTACTGGATGGTCTCGTTGAGAATTTTTTTTTAATATCTACACCATAGATTTGCTCTGCTAGGTCTATCATTTTATCTTTAAAATCAAGCAATACCTGTTTCTGTCCTACAATCCTTTCCAGTTCCGCTACCTTCTTTTTCAAGGCTATAAGTTGCTGGGTGTCGCTTTGTGATTCTACAATCATTCGTTCTTTTTTGTCTTTCATCGTTCCGTAATTTTGAAGCCATTTATAAACACTTACGTCTGAAACTTCATATTGTTTGCAAATTTCTGAAACTTTTGTTCTTCCTTGTTCAATCTCTCTGACTTTTTTTATCTTAAAGTCTTCACTGAAGGTCCTAGATCTCCTTTCGGAAATGCTCATTTTAAATTGATTTCTTGTTGCCATTTTTTAATCGTTTTCCCTTTAAAAAGTGGTCAACGTATTTCAGGCATTGACAGTTAATGTAAACCTCTAAATTTTCTGTATCGTAAACCACATGTACCTGTTTGCCGATGTGCTGATATGGTATGCAGTAATGGTGTCCGTCTTCACCAAGGGTAATATGATAATTTTTCTGAACCTTGGCTATAACTTTGTTTTTAGGAACAAAAGCTTGAACAGGCAAAGGACGTAACAGTTCCTGTTCGTGCAGCTGAAAGCGTTCCAACCGACTGTAATCATGTTGTTGAAAATTGCGGACATTAAATTTATCTAATTGCTCCCATAGGTTGTTATTCATTTGTTCTATACTATGAAAGACCATATTGCGCAATGGGGCGTAAATCAGATTGTAAACAGAGTTTACGCTACTTTCAACAGCAGCTTTGTCGCGTGGTTTTCTTACACGAGAAGCCATTAGAGTGGTATTGTAATGCAATGACCATTGGTTGAACAACTCGTCAAAAGTAGGTTCATACCGATTGCTTTTCTTTACAACCTGACTCAAATTGTCGGTCTTTACCGATTGTGGAACAC
>CAIOYH010000008.1 GCA_903862465.1 uncultured bacterium
AATAAAATAATATCGGAAGAAATAAAATAATGTCGGAAGATAAAAAATAATATCCGAAGATAAAAAATAATATCCGAAGATAAAAAATAATATCCGAAGATAAAAAATAATATCCGAAGATAAAAAATAATATCCGAAGATAAAAAATAATATCGGACGCCAAAAAATAATGTTGGACAATAAAAAATAATATCGGACACTAAAAAATAATATCGGATGCCAAAAAATAATGTCGGACGCTAAAAAATAATATCGGAAGAAATAATACAACTTGGCAATTTCAGATTATAGCTTTAGAAACGGAGTTACAGATTCCACAAAGAGATTCGGGAAAATACAAATTAAAATAATTTAAAAAATTAAAAATTAGTACTTAAACAATTAAAAATTTAAACTATGTATTTCGCTAGAGCCTTGTACGATTTTATTTCATTAACAATCGTACTATTAATCGAAAGAGGCTACTTTGTAGCTTCATGTTTAACCACAAACCCTGCGTTCCCAACGCCTTTTGTGTTGGCAGCGCAAATTACCTCACTGACGGATACTTTAAAAGCCGCTTGGTTGGCTTATGAAGCGAATCCCGGAACTACCGAAAAAGAAGCCCTTGATTTAGCCCACGACGCTCTGATTGAGGCTTTGATATCCGATGCCGCTTATGTAACAGGTAAAGCGGGTGGTGACCCTATTAAAATAAAATCAGGTGGCTACACTCCTTCGAAGGAAAAAAGTTCTTCTGAAAAACCGCCTTATGATGCCGAACCGGGTTCAAAACCGGGAAGCGCTAAGCTATATTATCAAAAAGGAAAACATGACTTGGCCGTTGTTTGGTTAGCCTATATTGGAACCCAAGCTCCCGGAACTATAACGAATTATGTTCCATGCGCCGGCACCACTCTCGATAGTTTCGAAGTTACCGGATTTACGAGTGGTGATTGGGTTAATTTTGTGGGTGCGCCCATAGCCACCAAAGGCGATGGCACATTCCATTGGACTCCTCCCTTGCTTGTGCTGATACCATAAGCTTAGGGCATTGTTGAATTAGTTCAACAATTTTATTATTTGGTGAAAAACAATTCGTAAATTTGCCGAATGATAAAAAGCTAGAGTAACATAAAGCCTGCCGAATTTGGGAGGTTTTATGTTGCTTTTATTACATATATAAAATGTAATAGGCAATTCAAGAGTTTAAGGAATTACAAACAAATAAAAAATAATATATGAGTTATTATGAAAAAGAATTTAGGACCCGTAAATGCGCTTTATCCCACACCGATAGTCTTAGTTGGAACCGTGGTGGATGGCAAAATTAATTACATTAATATAGCCCATATCGGCATCATTGATATGAATACGATGTCCATAAGTATGGGGAAAATTCATCATTCCAACAAAGGTATTAAAGAAAACAAAACCTTAAGCATCAATTTGCCTTCAGATGATATGGTTGTTGAAGCTGATTATGTTGGTCTCGTGTCGGGAGCCATGGTTGACAAGTCTCAGGTTTTTGAAAGTTTCTTTGGAGAATTAAAAAATGCTCCGATGATAAAAAACGCTCCTGTTAGCATGGAATGTGAGGTGATTGATATACTGAATATGCCAAATCATGATGTGTTTTTAGTAAAAGCAAAAAACACCTATTGCAATGAAGAAGTGTTGACGGATGGCAGGATAGACTTGGCAAAAGTGAAACCTATGTTTTTTGATATGCATCAAAGGAAGTATTGGAAACTTGGAGAAGCATTTGCGAAATGTTGGTCAATAGGGAGAAGTTATACAAAGTAAGCCATTGAGAGAAATTGTTGTTAGAATTTTGGAATTTCGCCCTCCCTTTAGCTAATGACAATTAATGGCAAATGACAATAAATGACAAAAAAAAACGGCTACTCAAAACTGAATAGCCGCTTTATCAAATAATCAAAAGATTATTTACCTAAAACAATCTTAAAGTCTTCAACAACCTTAGAGTCGCTGCTTTGAACTTTTACAAAATAAATTCCATTTGAAAGTTTACTCAAATCAATGGTTTCAACTTTGCTGCCGGTTACGTCAACATTTTCTTCAAAAACCGTTTCGCCTGTAATGCTTTCTACTTTAATAGAACCCTTTAATGAATTGTTGATATTTATATTCACTATACCACTTGTTGGATTAGGATATACACTAATTTCATTTTTTGCTTCATTGGCTTGAATGCCTGTAAAAGTAGGCACCCAATCAGATGTGATGGCACTAAAGTTAGCATCACCTGTTGGTGTCAAATGTTCTGCAACAGGTCCTTTTGTGAAAGTAAAACTAGTGATTAAACCATGTTGTCCGCTAGCGGTGTTAGTTGCCCATGAACTTTCAATCATCACTTTGTAAACGCCATCAGGCATGGTAGTTCCGCTAACAGCACCTTTACCATCCCACGTAATTGTTTTTGCGCCAAAAGCAGTAGGTGTTGTAGTAGATGTACGTGTAGCTCCTACAGTAGCATCCGTAACATTTTGACCTGAATTGGTAACCCAACTTGGTAAATGGTCGTTTGTGCCACTGCTCCAAAAACGCATTTTTGTTTTCACAAACGTGCCTGCATTGTTTTCAATCCAAATAGCTTCCACATTTTTTGTTCCGCCCGAAGGAACGGCTTGTGTAAACGTAAAAGTTAAAGTACCATCTGTTTGAGCTATCGCTCTGTTAAAATTTGACATAAGCATCACACATGCTATGCCCATCAGCAAACTAAGTAGTTTTGTTCTTTTCATAGATTTCTAATTTTAAATGATTAATAATTTTTGCAAAGGTAATACGCAATTAGGTACTTCAATGTTAATATATCTTAATAACCCCTCTAAACGTATTGATACTTATCAATATCCGTTTGCATGCCTTAACCCAAACAAAATTCTATCAGTATTAACTAGCACTAATTGTATGTTTTAATTTAATTTTTGACCATAAGCCTTTACCTAATATTGAAGCTTTTTTTAACCCCATTAGTGCTTCTCTTCGAGATGATTCTTATCAATACGTATCAAAAAGCTTTGTATTGAGTCATTAAAAACGAATAGTTTTGTTCTTTTTCAAAAAAAATCCCCATACTCAAAAGAGCATGGGGACTATTCGATTCGTAAAAAGTATCGCTTAGATGAGCGGATTCTTTTTAAATATAGAACTCGATTTCATCATGATGTCAACATACTGTGCACGCTTAAAAGCAAAGGGGTCTTTAGAGTTTTTCTTCGATAGCTTTCCTTTGATATCTGCTAAAGATGCATAGTTCTTTATTTCCATCCAATCGTTCATATCTGTAAGAATAGTTTCGATATGACTGATTTGGTTTTTATACAAAGTACTGACAACTTGAACGCAATCACCACCCGCCAACACCATTTTAATCACATCTGCTCCGTTGAATATACCGGTGTTGCAACAGATATTTGCATGGATATTTCCATACAAAAGTCCTGCAAAACGCAAAGGCAACCTATTCTCATCTTCATAACTAAGATAATGCGGAAAATGCAATTCTTCTTTATCTAAATCAAAATCAGGTTGAAATAGTTTGTTAAACAAAACAAAACCATCAGCGCCGGCTTCATCCATTTTCTTGACAAAACCCAATGTGTTGGTGTAAAACGGACTCAATTTCACCGAAACAGGAATCTTCACTGCTTTTTTAACCGCTTTCAACACATCAATTTGCTCTTGTTCAATTTGCGCTGATGAAGTCTCAAAACTGCTTGGGATGCTGTAAAAGTTTAGCTCTAAACCTGCAACACCTGTTTGTTCTATTTTTTCTGCATATTCAATCCATGTATCTTCATACACAGCGTTTAAACTTGCAATCATAGGAATTGAAACACTTTTGCACGCTTCTTCCAAGTTCATCAAAAACTCAACCGGTCCGGCATGTTTCATATCAGGAAACAAGGATTGCATTTCTGCATTCCGTTCCGAATATTCCATCATATCCTGATCAAGTTCAAGTTCTTCCAATTGAATTTGCTCTTCAAACAGCGACTTATACACTATAGCCGCTGCGCCTGCATCTTCAATTTTCTTTAAATTTTTAATATCTGTCACCAGATTACTGGCACCGACAATGATTGGGTTCTTCAAGTCCAAACCCATAAACTTTACACCGAGATTTGCCATATATTTTTTCTTTAAAAAGTATTTATATATAAATTAATTAGATAGTATTTTCTCTGAATTGTTTATTTCGAAAAATCCATTTCCGACATACGCACATAGCTCTTAAATCTCCAACGAGCGTTTTCTTCAGCAGCTTTGAAAAGTTCAACTGCTTCTTTCGGGAAGGCTCTTTTCAATGATGTATAGCGCACTTCGCTATTCAAGAAGCCTTGGAATTCATCCCATTTAGGATCTTTAGAGTCAAGAATAAACGGATTCTTTCCTTCAGCTTCCAACAACGGATTGTAACGGAACAAGGACCAATAACCTGCATCCACTGCACGTTTAGATTCTTCTTGCGTTTGTCCCATACCGGCTCTCAAACCATGATTGATACAAGGAGAATACGCAATGATTAATGAAGGTCCGGGATAAGCTTCGGCTTCTTTCAATGCTCTGAAATATTGTCCATAATTAGCTCCCATAGCCACTTGAGCTACGTAAACATAACCATAAGACATAGCCATCATCCCCAAATCTTTTTTACGTATCCGTTTTCCTGATGCTGCAAATTTAGCTACAGCAGCAATAGGTGTGGATTTGGATGCTTGACCACCCGTGTTTGAATATACTTCCGTGTCTAAAACCAACACGTTTACATCACTACCTGAAGCCAACACATGATCTAATCCACCATAACCAATATCATAAGCCCAACCGTCGCCACCAAATACCCAAATAGATTTCTTAATCAGATATTGTTTCAAATCCAAAATCTCTTTTACAATTGGATTCGAGCTTGTAGCAATTTGTAAAAGAACCGCTTCAGATGCTACTTTCGATTTCTCTGCATCATGCATACCATCGAGCCATAATTTGAAAGCATCTTTCATTTCATTCGACAAATCGGCTTTTAAACCTTCCTTCATCAAGCGTTCGATCCGTTGACGCATTTTATCTACACCGATGCCTATACCATATCCGTATTCAGCATTGTCTTCAAATAATGAGTTAGCCCAAGCCACGCCTTTACCACATTTATTAGCAGTGTAAGGAGTTGCAGGAGCCGAACCGCCATAAATTGAAGAACATCCTGTTGCATTTGCCACTATCATTCTATCACCATAAAGTTGTGTGATAAGCTTTATGTAAGGAGTCTCGCCGCAACCTGCACAAGCACCTGAGAACTCAAACAAAGGTTGAGAAAATTGGCTGTTCTTAAACGTTTTGAAGATATCTATGTTTTCGGTTTTATACCCTACTTTTTCATCCATATAATTGAAGCGTTCGACTTCGGCAACTTGAGAGTCAAGAGGCTTCATTTCCAAAGATTTTATTTTTGATGGACATACATCGGCACAATTGCCGCAGCCTGTACAATCCAAAGCACTTACCTGAATTCTGAATTGATATCCAACTAAATCTTTTCCGATAGCCTTCAACGTCTTAGTTCCGGCAGGAGCATTAGCAAGTTCTTCATCACTCAATAAAAATGGACGAATAGCAGCATGAGGACACACATAAGCACATTGATTACATTGAATACAAGTATCAGGGTTCCATTCAGGAACATTCACAGCAATACCGCGCTTTTCATAGCGAGTAGAGCCTGATGGAAATGTGCCATCCTCTCTGCCAACAAATGCACTTACAGGCAAATCATCACCTTTCATCGCATTGATGGGATCAAAAACATTTTTAATAAAATCAGGACGGTCATCTTGAATAGCAACAACCTCTTCCGATAAATTTGCCCATTCTTTTGGAATATCTACCGCAACTACATCGTCAGCACCTTTATCTATAGAAGCAATATTCATCTTCACGATGTCATCACCTTTTCTTCCATAAGTTTTTTCGATGGCTTTCTTCATTTCTTTCACAGCCAATTCGAAAGGAATAACATTCGACACTTTGAAAAATGAAGTTTGTGTAATCGTATTGGTTCTGTTGCCAAGACCTATATCTTCCGCTATTTTTGTCGCATTAATGATATAGAACTTAATGTTGTTCACAGCCATATATTTCTTGATATGGTTGGGAAGTCTTTTTTTGGTTTCTTCCGCATCCCAAATACTGTTGAGCAGGAAGGTACCGCCTTTTTTCAAACCTTTAAGCATGTCATATTTATCCAAATAAACAGGAACGTGACAAGCCACAAAGTCAGGAGTGTTTACCAAATAAGGAGAACGAATGACATGATCGCCAAAGCGCAAGTGAGAAACTGTGATACCCCCGGATTTCTTTGAATCGTAGGCAAAATAAGCTTGACAATATTTATCTGTGGTATCGCTGATGATTTTAATGGAGTTCTTGTTTGCACCCACTGTTCCGTCCGCACCGATTCCGTAGAATTTCGCTTCATAAGTTCCTTTGGGAGCTACACTGATTTCCGGTAATAATGGTAATGATTTGAAGGTGACATCATCAATAATACCAACGGTAAATTGATTTTTAGGTTCCTTAAGCTTCATGTTTTCAAATACGGAAAGCATCATTGCAGGCGTAGTATCTTTCGAACTTAGTCCATATCTGCCGCCAACAATCACAGGCGCATTAGGTCTATTATAGAAAAGGTCTTTTACATCTAAATATAAAGGATCGCCGTTGGCACCGATTTCTTTGGTGCGATCTAAAACTGTAATGGTTTTTGCAGATTCAGGGCAAACATTGAAGAAATATTTTGCTGAGAATGGACGATATAAATGAACAGAGATTAATCCAACTTTTTCGCCTTTTGCTACTAGATAGTCAACCACCTCTTTTGTTGTATCGGTGATAGAACCCATAGCAATGATGATGTTTTCTGCATCTTTGGCACCATAATAGGTAAAAGGATGATATTCCCTGCCTGTGATGGCTTTTAGTTGTTGCATACTTTCGTCAACCATGTCGGGAACCACGTCGTAGAACTTGTTAGCCGCTTCACGCGATTGGAAATAAATGTCAGGATTCTGAGCTGTTCCTCGGGTGACGGGATGCTCAGGATTGAGAGCTCTTTCACGGAATTCTTGCAAGGCTTTTCTGTCAAGAAGTTTTGCCAAATCATCCATAGCAGGAGCTTCTACCTTCTGAATTTCGTGAGAAGTACGGAATCCATCAAAAAAGTGCAAGAAGGGAACTCGCGATTTTAAGGATACCAAATGCGCCACGGCGGCAATATCCATGATTTCTTGAACACTACCTGTTGCCAACATCGCAAAACCCGATTGACGTGTACTCATCACATCGCTGTGATCGCCAAAGATGGATAATGCTTGCGCTGCCAAACTTCTTGCAGAAACATGCAATACGCCCGGCAATAGTTCGCCCGAAATTTTATACATATTCGGGATCATTAATAATAATCCTTGCGAAGCGGTGTAGGTTGCTGCCAACGTACCGGCTTGAAGGGCTCCATGCAAGGCTCCGGCAGCACCGGCTTCCGATTGCATTTCAGATAGAGTAACTGTTTCGCCAAAGATATTTTTCTTTCCGGCGGCTGCCCATTCATCAATATTTTCTGCCATATTGGATGAGGGCGTGATAGGGTAAATGCATGCTACCTCCGTAAACATATACGCGATGTAGGCGGCTGCATAATTTCCGTCACAAGTAACAAATTTTAATTTCTTTTCCATGTCAATTATATTAAATTGCTGATATGATGAGTTATAAATAAAATGATTTTTAATTCGCGGCGAATTTACAAAATTAATTAGAACCCAATGACAAAAATGTGGAAAATATTTGACTTATATCAGTAAAATATTCCGATTCTAAATAAGGGGATGCAAATTGGGGTGATATTTTAGGACTATTTTTTGTGTTTTGGGGTAGTGTCAGCGGGAGAAATGGAATCCTGTTGGAGGAATTTATCGGCATTGTTGAGAGCATTGTTGCGCTGAATATCCATCAGGGAATCTTCCATACGCTTTTGTTTTTCTTCTTGTTGCTTGCTCGGACCACAAGCTATGAGCACGCTTAGTGACGCTATCACTAAAAATATCTTATAAAGTTTCATTGTAAAAATTTTTGCAAAGGTACTATTTCTGCGTTTCATTCATCAAAAATGGTAGCGCTTCGGGAATAAATTTTTCTTGCGAATCGAAAATACCATGATTGTGGTCGCCGCTGATTTCAATAAACTTCTTCTTTCCGCTGAACTTCTCGAAAAGTTTAACACCATTACTATACTGTAGCGTTTCGTCTTGTTTGCTATGCAGAAATAATATCGGTACCTTTATATTAATAAGCTTTTCGGAAGACATAAAATCATAGCGCAATAAGAGTTGATTTGGCAAGAACCAAAATGTTTTTTTTGCCACTTCTTCCAAATTAAAAAAAGTGGATTCCATCACCAAGGCGTGACAATTTTTATTCTGTGCCAAATTCACTGCCACCGCGCCGCCCAAAGACCATCCCCAAATGATAATCTTCTCTTCGTTTATGCCATTATTCTTGATAAGAAATTCGTAGGCGGCACGCGCATCTTCATAAATATCTTCTTCCTTTTTGATTACGCCCGTGCTGATGCCATAGCCACGATAGTCAACCGCCAAGACATTAAATCCCATGCTGAGATACATCCGCATGCGTTTATCGCTACGCGAAATGTTGCCGGCATTGCCATGAAAAAACAAAACCGTGAACGCATTGGTGTCAACAGGCATCCACCACGCGTGGAGTTTTTGTCCGTCGGCGGTGCTAATCCATTGCTCATGGATGTTCAAATCGTCGGGCGGGGGCTGCGAACCTTTTTGGGATTGGAAAATGAAACGTTGTTGGAAGAAATATACCCACAGGCAGACCAACAGATACGTTATCACTAAAACGATGAGAACGATGACGAGTTTTTTCATAAGGTATAAAAAAAGCCCGCAACGGAATGAGGTTGCGGGCTGATGAAAGATTTTTAATTTATCCTAATATAAAGGTATAGGTGACTCCATTGACGATTACGTAAACAGTAAAATCGCAAGAGCCATCGCCATAATCAACCGTGATGGTGGGATAGCCGGCGTTGAGAATATCTAATTTGCCCGAAGCAACTATCCAACGAAAAAGGCTAATGCAAAATTTGCAAACTAGAGGCGTAGTTATATTTACAGTGAATGCTGCACCATTGATGTCGGTGCCATTTGCCGAACCTGTTACCGAATATTCGTCATCCCAAGGGTTCAAATAGGTGTCGTAGCCCGCAATCCATTCGTTTTCGCGTTGCGATGTCCAATGAATGGTTCCTTCGGCATAAGTGATACTTGCACCTTGAACATCCACAGAAAAATGAGGGTGACCCGCAAGATTGTGTCCCAAGTTGGTGATGGTTTGTGATCCCTGAATTTGATGATCTACGCCATTGATAGTTTCATAATAGTTCTGAAATGTGGAAATTATTACCGAATTTGAGTCAACATAAAGCCCTGAGCAATGCGAAATAATTTGTCCTCGACGCACGATGCCATCATCGCCTGTACAAGCGGTTCCGAAATCAAGCGTAACAATTTTGTCGGGCCAAGCACCCGTGATGGTGATGGTGGGACAACCGGCAATGACCGTATCCATACTTTTGGCACCGCCCTGACGGCAAGCTTTTGAAATTTGACTATACGACCTGTTGAAAGTAGCTTCCGCGGTAGCATTATCCTGAGCAGCGCGATAACTAGCGGTTTTGGTTGTGTCTTTCTTTTTGCAAGACATGGAAAATAAGCCTGCTACTATCATAGCCGCAAGGCAAAGGCTGATTATTTTTACTGTTTTCATGGTTTGATTTTTTTTGTGCAAAGATAAAATTTCTTCCTTATATATATAAACGCCAAAAAAGAAAAATAATTTGCTGATTCGGAAAATAATTCGCGATAGCAAGATTATCCCTTCTTCAAAAGGGCATGATACAAATTGCTCAAACTTTGCGCAGCGTTGTAGGCGGAGATTTTCTTTTGATGAATTTCTTGCTCAATTTTGAGGATGTTGGCTTTGATTTCTTCATTCTGATAAAAGTCCGTCAGGAGCAAATCCTTCAAAGCTTGGTGCATGAGTTGGAGGTTTTGGTCGGTGCGTTTTTGATGAAAATAGGTATTGTCAGTAGTAAATTTGACATAATCTTCCACGATATTCCACACCTCAGCGATGCCCGTATTTTCCATAGCCGAGCAGAGCGCCACCTGCGGAATCCATCCCGAATCAGCAGGCGGATAGAGGTGAAGTGCGTTCTGATAATCCATTTTGGCGGCATTGGCACGGGCAATGTTGTTGCCGTCGGCTTTGTTGATGACGATGGCATCAGCCATCTCCATGATGCCGCGTTTGATGCCCTGCAGCTCGTCGCCGGCGCCCGGCATCATCAGCAAAAGAAAAAAATCAACCATGGAATGAACCAAAGTTTCGGATTGTCCCACGCCGACAGTTTCCACAAAGATGGTGTCGAATCCGGCTGCCTCGCACAGGATGATGCTCTCCCAAGTTTTTTTTGCGACGCCGCCCAAAGTGCCCGAAGCAGGCGACGGACGAATGTAGGCTCGCGCATCGGCAGCCAAAGATTCCATGCGGGTTTTGTCGCCGAGGATGCTGCCCTTGGTGCGCAAGCTGCTTGGGTCAATCGCCAACACAGCCACGCGATGGTTTTTAGCCGTCAGATGTGAGCCTAAGGCTTCGATGAACGAGCTTTTGCCGACGCCCGGCACGCCCGTGATGCCAACCCTCATGGAAGTTCCCGCATGAGGCAGGCATGCCGCGAGCACCTCTTGTGCTTGCGTTTGATGCACTGAGAGGGTGCTTTCAATGAGTGTGATGGCTTTGCTCAGCAGTGCGATATTGCCCGCAAGGATACCGTCAACCAATTGCGCCGTCGAAAGGGCAGCGGATTTGTTTTGGCGAATCTGTTGCAGCGCATCGCTATTGATAGACGAGGGTTGGGCAACGCCTTGCTGCACTTTTAGGGCACTTTTTTTGCTTCTGTTGGTCAAAGGATTTCGTTTTTTTTACAAAAATACATATTTTTAGAGAAAAAAGGAGCTTATGGCAAAATTTTCCGACTTTATTTTCGGAATATATTTTTTGATGAAAATATTTCAGATGTTTTTCTTGAAGATAGAAATTTCGACTTTTTGATGTTTTGCATTTATTTTTAAAAACAAAAGATTCATTTTTATGTATAAATTAATAATGATATAGTCATAATTGATAATAATATGCTTCAATATCATTATGACATGTTCGATTTTATTTATGACAAGAATATATTTCATTTTATTTCTTGACATAAGATGTTTCATTCATACCTTAATATATTTTAATGTTGACATAATGTAATTTTTTAATGACATGATATATTTTATTCTTGGCATAGATTAATATTTTTATAGCATAGACTAATTTTTATATGGCATAGTATATTATATCTTTACCTTAATGTATTTATATTTCAGCATATATAAATTTATTTTCAGCATAATTAAATATATTTATGACATGATATACTTTTTTGTATTATCTTTGCAGTCTGACTATATATTATTGATTTATGATAGAAACAAAGCGTATCCGACACAAATTTATGTTCTCTTATGGCGATTTAATGCAATTGGGACATCGTGCTCACAAACTTGCCACCGATGATGCCGACGTGTTGGCTTCCTATGGCATCAACGACGCCTTTAGGGACAATTTGGACGAGAAACTTCAACAGCTGAAAGACTTTCCGGAGGACGTGGAGCAGGAATATGGCGCCGTGGCAGAGAATGAAACCAAGCTGAAACGTGCCGATGAGGTGAAGGTGGGCATTCGCACCATGATGGTGTTGGTGAAACAGGTGTATAAGGAAGGAAGTGGCAAATGGACACGCTTCGGCACCGCCGACATGAGCAAAATGAACGACTTGCAACTGATTAAATGCGGGTTTCGGGTGGTGCGTGTGGCTCAAAGTTTGTTGACCACGCTTGAACCTTTTGGCGTTACGCAAGCGATGATAGATGCCTTGGAAATTACTGTGAAAGCTTACGACAAGGCGTATGACGACCAACAAGATGCCTTGTTGCTGCGCAAAGAATCCACCATTGACCGCATCCAACTTGCCAATGAATTGTACGGTTTAATCGCGAAGGTGTGTGACTATGGCAAAGATTATTGGTCGTCGCGCGACAGTTTTAAACATAGTCTCTATGTCATTTATGAAACGCCGCCGAGCAAAAGAGCCAAGGCGAAAAAGAAAGCGGCAGAAAAGGAACAGCCTGAATAGTTTTCTGTAGATTCTGAAACTTTTCTGAGGTTCCTTCAGAAAAATATTTTACTTTTGACGAAAACATTATTTCATCACACAGTTAGCAAAAAGTGTAAAAAAAAAGATTCCTTATGTATTTTGGCAGACAACATCCAGACTTTATAGCTACATTGAAATATTTGAAGAGTGAACAAGGAGGTAGAAAGAAACCTATTTCTAAAGTTGGATATAGACCATTGGTTAAATTTCCAGAATATATTATTTCAACAACTAGCGAACAATTGTTTCTTGATAAAGAGGTAGTATTTCCAGGAGACACAGTTGAAGCAGAAATGACGATTTTATATATTGAATATTTTCAAAATAAACTTTTCGTTGGACAGACATTTGAGATTCGAGAGGGACAAACGCACGTCATTGGGACGGGACAAATAAAAAAAATAATTAATAAAAACCTAGAAATTAAATAAACATCAGTTGCTACCTAAAAAATTGCAATAATTGAAAAAACTATTGCTTTTTTCTATACGTTATCTGCACTTTATAGAAATCTGTAATCCAAAATCCATTAAAATATGTTTGTAGAAGCCATCGAAAAAGTCGCCAATTTCACCCGCCCCGTTCATACATTGGTGCGCACCTATTCAGGTAAAAAAATTATTCCGGGTGCCGCCACCCTGTTTTTTGTCAACGAGTTGGGCTATGCCGTCACGTGCAAACATGTGGTGGATTTGATTATCGCATCCGAAGAAATGAAGAAAACCTACGGCGATTTCAGAACTGAACGCAGCAAATTGGCTGCCGACAACCAACTGCGCAACCATCTGAAAGGCTTAGAACTGAAATATAAAATCAACGCCGACACCAACATTCAGATGCAGATTCGCTTTTTGGAATGTGTGGATTCTTTTTCGGGCATCACCTTTCATACGCATCCCAAATACGATTTGGCGATAGTGAAATTCAACGATTTCAAATCGCTGCGCTATGCCAAATATGCCGTTTTCAAGAAAAATACCGAAGAAATTCGTCAAGGAGAATATCTGTGCCGACTTGGATTTCCGTTTCCTGAGTTCACCAATTTTACGTTTAACGAACGGACGGACGAAATTGAATGGACCAACACGGGCGTGGCTTTCTCCCCACGATTTCCGTTCGAAGGTATGGTGACACGTTTTTTGGCAGATGAGCAAGGCGTCCACGGCATCGAAATGAGCACCCCGGGTTTGCGCGGACAGAGCGGCGGACCGCTGTTCAACAAAGACGGTATCGTGTATGGCATGCAATCCTCCACTAAACATCTCCACCTAGGCTTCGACATCGTTGACCTCGAAATGGTCATCAACAACAAAATAAAAACCATCTCCGACCATCCCTTCATCCATCTCGGGCAATGCATCCACGCCAACGTCATCAAGGCTTTCCTGAGAGAAATGAAAGTTCCTTTTTATGAAGAATAAGAGGAAAAAAGTTTCGGTAAATAAAATATCAACCATAATTTTTAGTTAGTAGAACAAATTTAATACTTCTTAATCATGAAAAATTTTGTAATCAACAATCCAACTTTTCTCCACTTTGGCAAAAATGTCATTGCGGATCTCCCTTCGGTGATGCGTTCCTATGGCAAACGCGTGCTGTTGGTTTATGGCAAAGGCTCCATCAAAGAAAGCGGCGTTTATGCCGAGGTGATGGAACAACTCCACTTGGCGGGCGCCACCGTCTTTGAATATTCGGGCATAAAATCCAACCCCATCATCAGCGATGTGGATGCTGCTGCTGATCTTGGCAGGAAAAATAATGTGGACCTCATCGTGGCTGTGGGTGGCGGCAGCGTCATTGATTCTGCCAAAATCATTGCACTTGCCATTCCTTTGCCCAACAAAGCGTGGGATTTGTTTGAATATACCGCGAAGCCCGTCACTGCTATTCCGTTGATTGCCGTGTTGACCTTGGCAGCCACAGGCACCGAGATGAATGGGTTTGCGGTGGTTCAGAACGAAGTTACCAAGCAAAAGCCCGGTTATTTTTCGCCGATGATATTCCCCAAACATTCTTTCCTCGACCCCGATTACACCAAGACCGTGCCTGCCAACTATACGGCTTTTGGCATCGTTGATTTGATTGCTCATGCCTTGGAGGGCTATTTTGGCGCAGGCGAAACCACCTTGACCGACAAGTTGATTTTTTCTATCATACAAGAAGCTGTGGAATATGGTCCTTCGCTGATGCAAAACTTGCAAGATTATCGCTTGCGCGAAAAGATCATGTTTGCCGCTACCCTTGCCCTCAATGGCACCACCGCTTTCGGGAAGAAATCGGGCGATTGGGGCGTGCATGGCATTGGTCATTCGTTGACTGTTTTGTACGATACTGCCCATGGCGCATCGCTTTCGGTGGCTTATCCTGCTTGGATGAAGCATTTCAAAGATGTGCTTGAGCCTTCTTTGCTTTTGTTGGGCAATGCTGTTTTTGGCGTCAACTCCGCCGAAGAAACCATACAATGTTTCGAAGACTTCTTCGCTCAACTTGGTGCTCCCATCCGCATGCACGAAATCGGCTT
This sequence comes from uncultured bacterium, assembly GCA_903862465.1. Classification (GTDB taxonomy): domain Bacteria; phylum Bacteroidota; class Bacteroidia; order Bacteroidales; family CAIWKO01; genus CAIWKO01. The sequence goes on from CAIOYH010000008.1 coordinate 14,877, forward strand.
GAGCGAAACGCCCAACGCTGCCGAGATAGATGCCCTTGTGGAAAGTCTCAGCATCAACAAAGTGAATGGCGATAATTATAAAATGACGCCTGAGGATTTCCGTCAGATATTGACTTTGGCGTATTAAAATAGGATATAAAAGAAAAAGGGGAGTATAATCACTCCCCTTTTCTACCTTTATATATAGAGTATTTTTAAACCGTCTTTATTCTATCACTTTTGCCTCCACCACTTGCAATATGGCTTCCGTATTAACGTCATACACATACGCAATAATCTTGCAATTTTTGGCGACCCACGCGGTATTGAGTATTTTTTTGTAGGTTCTTGTAACCGTAGAATCTTGGGCAACACCGCCATTGGTAAATGTCTCTCCAAAAGTTCCCACAAACTCATCGCGCATCACGTCCATGAATACATAATCCGTGATTTCGGGAGTCGTACCAATTGAGGAATTGTTATTCTTTTGATACCCTACAATACTATCCTCAGCAATGAAAACTGCAATCTTTAGTGTTTGCGACGAAGCCGTTAAAAACTCTGTTCTAACGTGGGTACATAATTTTCGAGTAGCCGCATCATAGTTATTAATGATTTGCATAGACAAAGTAGGAGTTTCCGCTAGGGCTTGCTCCACTTTGGCTTGCCACGTGCTAGGCGTTGCATACACCATATTCGTGCCATCGAGTTTCTCCCTATTGAACATGGCGCTAGGCTCTCCGACAATCTGAAAATCGGAATATAACTCTTCGCCATGACTTTCGGCACGCAAATCAAGATTGAAATTTCCCACTTCCGGGTCTGCCAAATTGCTAGCATGAATGGATAGTACGATAACGCGACTGCCGTACGACATTTGCTGTATTTGACGAATATAATCTGCGCCCGTCGGGCAATACACGCACAAATGCCCTGTGAACTCTTCCACCAAAACATTTTTTACGGGAGCAGGAAAATCAGGGAAAGTTGGAACAGGACAATCGGAAATATCGGTAACCTTCATGTAAGGTCCTTGGATTTTATCGCAAGAAACGATCAGACCGACGGTTCCGACGAGAAAAATTAAACAGGCAACTATTAATAGCTTTTTCATATCATTCAATTTTTAAAAACTACTTGTGAGTGTTAATGTCAATCCATTTGCAGCAGGAACAAATCGGCAGACGCCGCCCACGCAGAATATCCCTGCTCGTTGGCGACCATAATTCAAAGCAATGCGGGTGGAGCCAATGGAATATGCCGTAGAAACGCCGTAATAATGAATTTGTTTTTCTGATTTCGGATTGCCGTAATTGTATTGGTCGCAAATGGAGAAAAACCATTTGGGTGCTATTGTATATTCCACCAAGGCATACATCCAAGAGCCTTCGCCCTGCGTGGTGTACATATATTGCAATTCGGTTCGGATAGTGTGCTTCGGATTAATCGTAAAGCTTAAATCGGCAACGCCTGTATGGGAGCTAATATCAGGAATGTCGTGCCCTTCTATGATGTCGGCATTATATAATATGTAGAAATAGCTGAAAATCATCTTAAAGGTTTTGCTCACCTTCTTAGAGAACTCGAGATTGAAATTTTGATAATTCACTTCTTTGCCAATCTTGAAGAAATTCGATGCATAGCCCAAAGTTCCTGTTGAATCTATGGGAGTAGCAGCATCAATTTGTTCTTTGTTGATGGCGTTGTATTGCGAATAGGTCAAAGAGAAGGTGGTGCCATATTTGCCGCCCAATTTTGATTTCTTTTTAAAGGTGAAGGTTGACTGCGCCTGAAATCCAAATTCGCCATTGGCTTGCGTGGCATAAGGATACATCGCAGGTAGGCTATAGGTGGTTTGTTTTGAGATGGCAGGGATATAATTTATGTTCAAATCATTGCCGATGGCATCGCGGTCGGTTTTGTAACTCATGTTATCGGTACGGATAGCAGCCAAATAGAATCCCATACCTTTTTTAGCGTAGGTCATCTGCACCAAAGTGGCATTGCCGGGTTTGTAAATACGGTTGTTGATGGCTGATGGGTCGTTTATCTTATGGGCATATTCGCCATTGATAGAAAAGTTTTTATAGAGGATACTAGCTCGAGCCGCATACGAGCCGACATTTTTGGGCAACTTATACACCGCGTCGTTGGCATCTTGGTATTTGCTCACAAAACTACCACCCACCGTTACTTTAAGACTTTTATCATTCAGTTTTTTGAAGATATCGTTGATAGAAAACTCCGCATCGGCACCACGGATTACCCCGGGACTCCGCGTGAAATAAAAACGTTGCAATCCCCAAATTCCTTTCAGGGTGATGCCTTTCCATGGGCGCACTTTTACATTCAAGCCATCCAAAGAATTATCGTAGCCCAAACTAAAATCTTGCCATGCACGATAAATTAATCCCGATCCAAACTGATCGTACGAATTGCCAAGGGTGATGGTGAATTTGTCTTTTTCAAAGGAAACATAGCGGTAAGGCACGCCTATGCCTTTATAGCGTGGGTCGAAACCTTGCAAAGCATAGAGATAGTTCTCGAATCGCAGTCCTGCCGAAAACGGACCATTGGTATAATTGATATTGGCAAAGGTGTTCATCAACGCTTTTTGAGGCACATCTGCCGCGCCGATGAGCGAATCTTTGTTGTAATACATGCCATCAAATTCGAAGTTGCCGCTCACTTGGCTGTTTTGCAAAAACTTCTCAACCCCTTGAGCTTTGAGGTCTGCAACAGAAAACAGACAGATTATGATTAATGCGAGTAAATATCTTTGTTTCATAAATTCATTGTTATGTTTATAAGAAAGAAAATCGTTGTTCTGTTACTCTACTTTTTCGCCTTTAGCCACTTTGCGCACCACTTCAATCAAATTGAGTTCGCTGCCTTGCGAAAAGGATGTATGTTGCCACACAATTTCGCCTTTGCCATTCAGCACAAAGGTATGGGGCACTAAATTCACATTCATGGCACGTTTGAATTCGCTGTTGACATCCAACCACACTTCATAGTCCCACCCTTTTCCGTTGACGAGTGCCTTCACATTGCCCGAAGTTTTCGAATCATCAATAGAAACTGCAATGATTTTCACACCGGTCTCTTTTTGCCAATCTTCATAAACATCTTCAATGGTGGTGAGTTCATTCACACAAGGTTTGCACCATGTAGCCCAAAAGCTGATGATGACAGGCTTCCCATTATTCATCGTGTCGCCGGTATTAATGGTTTTCCCTTCTAGGTTTTTCAGTTCTACGGAAGGGATTTTCTTCAAACCCAAGATGCCCGTGTTTTGATTGTTTTCTTGTGCCATCAGTAACGATAGACTCATAAAAAACATGCAGATACTCAAAAGATTTTTTTTCATGGTTGATTTTTCAATTTTAAAATGGTTTACAAAGATATAAATTCCTGATGACGCAGCAGGAATTTTTATTTTTCTCGTGGTTAAATTCATGTTAACGTCATTTTCGTCTCCATATATATACTAATTTTGTGCCAATTGTTGTTATTATGTAACAATGGTATAATTTTTGACGTAAAACTAGTACTATGAAAAAACTATATACTTTTATTATTATTGCCTTTTTGACAGGTTTTGTGTTGCAAGCGCAAAACCTCACTTTGTCTAAATCCGCAGTTGCTGTCTTGAACGGCGACACTATCATTGCTGATGGCGATGCCACAGTATTGATTCAAAGCCATGTGGATGTTAAAAACAATGGGGCTGCCAACCTCTCGATTAAATGTCGCAGATTGGTGATTGATTCTGTTACAGGCAGCACCAATTCTGTCTGTTGGGGCGGACAATGTTGGCCCATTGGAATCTCGGTGACTCCAAATCCAACGGTTGTGAATGCCGGAACGACCTCTTCAGAGTTTTCGGGCGATTATTGGGCAAATACACATGCCGGAATCACCATCATCCGCTACACTTTTTATGATATGCACGCTACCAACGATTCTATTTGTTTTATTGCGAAATATAGGGCTTGGGGAGTTGGCATAGACGAATTGGCTCCACAATATACTATTTCGGATGTATATCCAAATCCTGCGAATAAAAGTGCCACTTTGAACTATACGGTTTCAGCAGTGGATAAATCAACGCATATCGTTGTGAGCAATTTGTTGGGAAAAGAAGTTTTGTCATTGCCTGTAACGGAAACAGAAGGCAGAATCCGCATTGAAACTGAAAGCCTTTCCAACGGACTGTATTTTTATTCTTTTATTCTTCAAAATAAAGTTGTTTTCACAAAGAAGTTTGTTGTAAATCACAATTAGGGGTTTAGGCTATTTGGCTTTTAGGAAGAAAGAACCATAGTCCAAACGCCAAATACCCTGCCTGCGTGGTGCAGTCAGGCAGGCAAATTCCAAAAGAAAAACCACGGAGACAAGAAGAACACGAAGAACCCTCAACAATAAAACAATTTAACCATAGAACAATAATAAAAGCTCACCCTTAAAAAGTGAGCTTTTATTTTTTAATGATTCTATGAATTTGCCTGCTCGAATATACCATTTTGGCGAGCTTCTCTAAGATTTTCTCATCCTAATTTCCTTTGTAGTTATAGCATCATAGCAAATCAATCGTCACTTTCCTCGTCCATATTTTCTATCTCTTCACGTGCTTCTTCTAACATATCAACATTAATACTCCAATCCGTTTGTTTATAGTACTCGTAGTTAAAGTTTTCGTGTAGAAAGGATATTCTAAAACTATAAACTTGTCCTTCATACAAGCTAATTCTTTTCACGTATTTATTAAAACTTACTATTTCATCTTGGCTGTCATTTGTTTCGCAATAAGCAATGTATTTCTTTGTTTGTTCTTCATTTGGAATCCAATCGTTAATTTCGGTTTCAACAAAAACGGTCGTTGGCTCAAAATGCAATATGGCTTCCAAATAATTCTCCAGATTGTCGGAGCTTGCACGTACCGGCTCTTGATTACCGCAGCATGCATCAAGTTGCATTTTTCCATAAAATGGAAAGACATCATTATCCTTGCAAAAGGTAACAATTCTCTCTAGTTCAGTCATTAAATCTTCCGTTTTCATACTATTAGTTTTTGATTATTTATATATTTTTATTGTAGGTTTTTTAAAGTAAGCACAAGTGCAAATTTACGAAATTTCTAATACATGAAACTTTTTTTTATTTTATTTTTTTTTGTTCAGATGGGTATCCGGTAAAGAATTTGATAAACCATAAGTTTTCCCAAAGAGAAAACCACGGAGACACACAGAACACTTAGAAACACTAAGTAAAAATTACCACATAGACACATAGTAAAATGATGCATAGTCTTCTTTATGTGTTGTAACTCGTGTTCCCTGCCCGACTTTGTCATTCAGGCGGGCTTGTCGAAAAAAAAGAAAAATAAACCACAAAGGACACAAAGTTTTTCACAAAGAGCACAATAGAAAAACAATAGAACCATCCAACAATAGAACAATAAAAAAGCCTGCCGGTAGGGGCAGAAAATTTTCTGCCCCTATGGAGCGGACTTTATATTTTTTTCCTTGGTTTGGAATTTGGATCTTCTATCAGAATACAATTCCCGCACTCACAATGATACTCGGCTGTCCTAGTTCACCTTTGTTACTTTCGTAGCAAGCAAAATAGTATGCATAAAGTTTTGTAGTGCCAGAGTTATCCACTCCTTCGAAAGTGATGTGAATTTTTCCCCGTTTGGCATTGCCATACAACGCAAAAGCAGCGTTACTAGTGGGAGCCGTGGCACCAATGTAGCGAAACACTTTAACAAACTTCATGCCTTTAGGCAGTCTCTTGCTTGTGGGTGTTTCAGGGCTAACAACACTCAATTGCATTTCTCCATAGACGTTTTTCTTAACGCTCAACATCGGTTGTAACATTTCAGTTACATCGCTCTTTTTAGTACCGCTCTTTTTAGCTAATGGTGTTCCAAAACGAATATTTGCCACATTCCAATCGTGATTGTCGCCCAATGCAGCAATTTTCAGCAACAAACGACGACCATTGACATCATAAGAAGCATATTCGCGCATTGATTTAACAGCTTGTTTCACTTGGGCACGTTGTTCAGTGGTGATGGTTTTTTTGTTTTGATAAGGTACGAGAAGTGGTTCCAAGATGTTGCGGATGGACGTAACGTACTCGCTATCTTCTTGAGTCCACAACCAGTCTTCCCATTTGTGGTGTCCTATGCCACCCGAACCTTGGCTTAATTGTAAATCATCTAAAGCAATAATATATATTATCGCTTTAATAATGTTTTGTGGGATGTTTGTACCGTTCATAATTTTAAGTTTTAAGTTTATAATTGATTGTTATTATGTGTTTTAAAATAATTCGCTAAAAAATACATACATCAAATTTCGCAAAGTCGATTCAACTTTTATGTAAATCGATTCAACTTTTGTGTAAATCAATTTACATTTTATGTAAATCAGTTCAACTTTTGTGTAAATCAATTTACATTTTATGTAAATCAGTTCAACTTTTGTGTAAATCAATTTACATTTTGTGTAAATCAATTCAACTTTTATGTAAACCTATTTACATTTTGTGTAAATCGATTCAACTTTTGTGTAAATCAATTTACATTTTATGTAAACTCACTTTGCGTTTTTCAGCCTCCATTCATCATCATTTGCAAGGGGCAAATTTTTGAGGAACCGCTACTGAAATTTGAACGATACAAAAGTACTACCATTTTAGAGGCTAATCATTGTACTTTTTGCGGAGATAATTGTACTTTTTGCGGGAATAATGAGGTTTTTTTACAGAAATGTAGCCCGGTTTATGTGATTTGAGTACTTTGACGATATTCTTCGGGTGTCATTCCCGTCTTAAGCTTAAATTGTTTACAGAAAAAGTCTGAGCCTGAATAATGCAATGCATCTGCAATTTCTTCAATACTCATGGTGGTGTTTCTCAACAATTCTTTGGCTCGTTCTATCGTATAACGGATACAATACTCACTCACCGATTTGCCCGTGTTATCTTTAAAATAATCTCTGATGGTGGAGTACTCCTTACTCAATTTGGCTGCCAAAAACACAGAACGTATTGGATCCGAATTTTTACGTTCTCTGTGCAACCATTGATGCAGCACACTATAAATTTTGTCAAGCGACAAAGGCTCACTATTATCAATCAGAACAAACATACATGCTGCTAAAGCTTGGTTGAGTTCCTCCATCTCCGCTTTGCTGATCTTTTGAAAAAGAAATATTTCGCCATGTTCATTGATTTCATATTGCAGTCTCCTCTTTTCTAGTTCGGACCTCAAACACCTATACGTACAACAATAGCGCATACGTTCTATTTTAATGGCTTTCTCTTTCATAATTTTGCAATTAGGGTTAAACAATCAGAACAAATTTTATGTCAAGCGTTTTACATTTCTTTTTAGGTACAAAATTACAAAAAATAATTTTAAACTGAATCTTTTTGATGAAATTTATTTTTTTGTATATCGAGATGGTAAAATAAAATCGGAGGTTGTATTGGGGAAATTTGTATTTTTGCTGAAGATTTTAATGTACAAAAATAATTGCGAAGTTGTGAACCCATGACAACTCCTACGGATTTCGTTGTAGCAAGAAAAGCTATTATGTAAAAAAAATAATGCTTCATGAAAAAAATCGTTTTGTTACTAATCATTATGCCTACCCTTTGCTGTGGGCAATTACGAACGGATCAGACAAGAAAATGCAGTCAACACATTCCAAAGCAATATGAGCTCAATGCATCACGCTTATGTGAACAGATATTTGCGCAAATTCCCTTGAGTTTCAAAAAGGACTCTATGCATGTGTTGATGTCATATCAATTTGCCAATGAAACGGCAAATGGTGTGAGCAACTATGTGTATAGCAATGCTATTTATTCGGATTGGCAAGAAATGGAAGATTATTGCAACGATGTCATGCACCAAGTGATGCCTTCGGTGCTAAAAGAAGATTCTTTAGTGTATATTTATATTACAAAAAACGGTAGTGTCAACGCATTTTCAACGGGTGCCGGGAAAATATTTATCAATATTGGATTGCTTTCAGAAATGCCGGATGAGGCGACACTTGCTTATATCATTTTGCATGAGTTAGCGCATTACTATTTGAAACATCAACTTAAAACGGATTTGGCTATACGAACCGGAAAGTTTGATATGGGTCTGTTAGGCGACAATGATGATAAATTAGAATTCCGTTATACCGTTAAGGAAGAATATTCTTGCGATTCGCTTGCCATTTTGTGGTTAGGAAAATCGGGCTATAATGTGGCAGGAGGCATCAATGCAAACAAAATAGAAGAAAGAATGGAGCTAAATGGTTTTTATAAAGGTACCAATAATTATCCCAATGATTGGAAAACTCGACAATTAGAAAGAGAGAAAAATATAGATTTGCTGAATAAAATGGATAAAAATGGCTCTATAGGCGGCGAATTTTATATGGTGAGCAAAGAGAAGTTTGCAAAATTAAAAGAGGAAGCAAAACCTGAAATTTTGAGATGCTTGATGAGCAGCTTTCGCTATAATGATTGCATAGAACGTTCATTTAAGTTTCATTTGTTAAATCCGAACCACGGCACATACTTAAGCTATTTGATGGAGTCTATACGACGCAAATGTTATTGCGATAAAAAAGATTGGAAAGAGCTATTTATTACCAATAGATATGAAGATACGGTGGATAGTAAGGGATTCTGCTCCAAACGCAAAATAAAGTATAATCTGTTTAAGTATTTTGATCCGACAATATTGAATTTAAGCGAAAAAGAAGCCAATGATATTGTTGCAAAGTTTTATTGGAATGGCGAACCAAAATTTTCGACCAATGAACAAGCTTTCGAATATTTCTACACTGTGAGTCGTTCTTATAAAGATTGTGAATGTAATTTGTCGGCTGCCATGAGCTATCCTGACGACAAAGAAAACCGGGATATGTTTCTTAAAAAGTATATAGGTTGCAGCGTCACGAATCTTGAATTTGTAAAAAAACTTTTGCAGGATTCTGTATGTTTAAGTTTGCCCAATAAAAAACTTTATGTGTTTGGCAATTTTCAAACCACCATCCGACTAGGACAAGATGACTTAAAATTGTTATCCAATAATTCTGACTCTACGGGTGCTTTTTCAAATCTAAATACGCAATTTAGAACAAGTGGAAATGATATGAATTCAATCTGTTTACCGTTAATAAAACAAACCAATCAGCTGGATTATTTATTATTTAAAGAGCTTGAGCTTCTTTCTCTTCAGCATCCCCAATTTACAGAACTCAAAACCAATCTTTACACCCTAGATCCTAAGTTTTATGAACTATTTCGAAGATACGGAATAAATGAAATTTGTTTCATCAGTTTTAGCTATTTCGAAAACCGTAAAGCGGAGAAAACATTGAGTTCTTATAGAAATGCTGCCAACGAAGATTATAAAAAACTTATGGACAAAGATTTTGGAACACGAAATTTAGATATCCTTATTTCAAATGTCAGAATGCAAAACAAGCTTGAAATACATTCCTTTAGACTTTATAATAAACATGAGCTTGCTAGCAATGCAAATGGAGTGAAGGAAATACTAACGTTATTAAATTCCGATTTACTTGAATTTGCAAAGCAAACCAAGAAAATAGATGATTTATATTTAGGAAGAAAATAGTTTCTGTTTTGGTCTGAGGTTCTAGTCTCAGTCCTATCTATCCTTTTAAACTGAACCTTTTAAAGAAAACAATATAACCATAAAACAATTTAGCAATATAACCACCCAACTCCATAAAAATAAAAAAGGGCAAACTTACATTTGCCCTTTTCATTTATATAAAACTTTTGTTCACTATTTCAATCCGAATTCTTTTTTGATGGTGTCAACATAATCGAGTTGTTCCCAAGCAAAAAACGCTACTTCTTTAAAATTCTTTTCTTTGCCGCCCACTTTTTTGGTTTTGGTGGTAGCGTCTGTATAATACACTTCAACTTCTTTTTTTACATAATCTCTGCCGAAATGTCCGTAGCTTGCCGTAGCATGAAAGATAGGATTTTTCAAACCAAAGCGTTTCACGATAGCATACGGACGCATATCGAAAATAGCATTGATGCGTTGTGCAATTTGTCCGTCCGAAAGGATGTTGCCTTTAGCGTCTTTCACTTTGGCAGTTCCGTAGGTGTTTACATATAAACCCACCGGTTGTGCCACGCCAATAGCATACGCCACTTGTATCAACACCTCGTCTGCAACTCCGGCAGCCACTAAATTCTTAGCAATATGACGTGCTGCGTAAGCCGCAGAACGATCCACTTTCGAGGAATCTTTTCCCGAAAAAGCACCACCACCGTGAGCACCTTTGCCGCCATAGGTATCCACAATTATCTTACGTCCGGTCAATCCTGTGTCGCCATGTGGTCCACCAATCACGAATTTGCCTGTTGGATTCACAAACAATTTGAATTTTCCTTGCAACATGGTTTTCACTTCTTTAGACAAAGTCTTTAAAGCCGCCACGCGAGGAATCAACACTTCGAGGACATCCTTTTTAATGATATCCAACATTTTTTTCTCGGCATCGAAATCATCATGTTGTGTAGAAATCACAATGGTGTCAATATGTTCCGCTTTACCATTGTCGTTATAAGCAACCGTTACTTGCGATTTGGCATCCGGGCGCAGATAGGTCATTTGTTTTCCTTCGCGACGAATTTCAGCCAACTCTTGCAACAACACATGCGCCAACTCTATCGGCATCGGCATATAATTTTCCATCTCTCTGCAAGCATAGCCAAACATCATACCTTGGTCGCCTGCGCCTTGATCTTCTTCTTTTTTGCGTTCCACACCTTGGTTGATGTCGCTCGATTGTTCATGTATCGTCGAAATCACACCGCATGAATCGGCATCAAAACGATATTCGGCTTTTGTATAGCCTATTTTGCGGATAGCTTCGCGTGCCACACGTTGCACATCCACATAACCATTGGTTTTCACTTCACCGCTACAAACGGTCAAACCTGTTGTTACTAATGTTTCGCAAGCTACTTTCGACTCAGGGTCGCAACGTAAAAACTCGTCTAATAATGCGTCAGAAATTTGATCGGCTACTTTGTCTGGATGACCTTCAGAAACTGATTCTGATGTAAATAAATATCCCATAATGTAAATGTTTTTTAATGAATAAATGTTTTGTGGAGCTTGCTGATTGAATCGCAGGAAAGAGTTTGTTTTAGCATTTTTTCCTGTGGTTGCAATCAATCAAATTTTTCCACACCAATATTGGTGATGCAAAAGTACTACTTTTTTTTGAATTACAAGCGAATATTATTCTTTCGTAAGTTGATGAAACACATCTTCCATGCTGCTGTCCTCTTTGTGCATTGACAAAACGGCTAATTTGTTTTGCACCGCAAAGTTGAAAATATTGGTACGAACCTCTTCGCTATCCTTTGCTTGGAACTCCCAAATCTGATCTTTTTTATGAACTACTTGCGTCACACCGGCTATCTTTTTCAATAGCTCCAAACTTACCGTACTGTTGAACTCAACCGTAATTTTGTTTTTATTTTTATGCAATAGATGCAAATTTTGCGTCAAGTCGTCGGCAACAATAATACCTTTATTAATAATAATAGCACGATTACACACGGCTTCCACTTCTTGCATGATGTGTGTAGAAAGAATCACCGTTTTTTCCTTCCCTATTTTCTTTATCAGATTTCGGATATCAACAATTTGATTCGGGTCAAGCCCTGAGGTAGGTTCATCCAAAATCAACACCTCGGGATTGTGCATCATGGCTTGAGCCAATCCCACGCGTTGACGATAGCCTTTCGAGAGCGTTCCTATTTTCTTGTTTTGTTCAACCTCCAAACCTGTCATGGCAATCATTTCTTCCACACGGGAGTTTTTTTCCTTGCCCAGTTTGTGAATGCCTGCAATAAAAAGTAAAAACTCTCTCACATACATCTCTAAATAGAGGGGATTTTGCTCGGGCAGATAACCCACCTTTTTACGCACGTCCAAGGATTGCTCCATCACATCAAAACCGCAGACAAAAGCGTCGCCCGATGTGGGTGGAATAAAACAACTGAGTATCTTCATCAACGTTGATTTGCCTGCACCGTTGGGTCCAAGTAAACCAACAATCTCTCCACTATTTATTTGAAACGATATGGAATCCAAAGCCTTTTGATTGCCATATTTTTTTGTAATGTGCTCAACTTTTATTGACATTGTTGTAGAATAATAGATAATACTATGTACTTCCTTAAAGGAATACATTCAAACTTTTGTAATAACGAATAAAAACTATCTTTAGCATCAAAAGTATTAAAAAATCAAATATCAAGAGATTTTTATATCAAATAAAAACAAGCATCTATGTCCTTATCATTAGCGAGCCAGATACTAAATCCATAGAGTTCATTCAATTGACAATGCTGATTGGGTTGCATTATATCATGTCTGCTGTTTCTGCGAAATGCTTAATTTTGCAGATTATTTACCTAGCTTAAAAATGTTCAACAATTATTTCCCGATACAATACGACGAGCCTTTGTTTCGTCCGCCTTCAGAGGCAGACTCTTTGATATTTCAAATTTCATACGGTTGCAGTTGGAACAAATGTTCCTTTTGTGAGATGTACACCACCAAAAACTTCTCTGTACGCAAAGAAGAAGATGTCTTAAACGAAATTGCCATCAGTGCAAGACTCTTACCTGACACACGGAAGATATTCTTAGCAGATGGCAACCCCATGGTGCTTTCGTCAGCCAAACTGATGCGCATTTTGCGCGCCATACAAGAATCTTTCCCGAAAGCAAAAAGAATTTCCACCTATGCACTGCCCGGTGATTTGCTAGCAAAGACATTAGAAGAACTTATAGAACTGAAAGAGGCGGGTCTAAAGACCATTTATGTGGGCATAGAGTCCGGTGACGACCAAGTGTTGAAGATGAACAACAAAAGCGAAACCTTCAGCAGCACCGTAGAAGGCTTGCTCAAAGCCAAAGAAGCAGGTATAAAGCTTTCTTTGATGATATTAAATGGATTGGGAGGATTGCGCTATAGTCGTCAACATGCTGAAAACACTGCTCGAATTGTGAATATCATTCAACCCGACATGCTTTCGTCTTTGGTGTTGAGTTTTCCGAAAGGTTTACCGTATTATATGCAACGCTTCCAAGGCGATTATGTTCCTATGCAGATAACCGATTTATTAATAGAGATGTTGATTTTTATTACGAATACAAATTTGGAAAGTACGATATTTCGCAACAATCATGCGTCAAATTATTTAATTCTAAACGGAGTGTTGGGGCGTGACAAACAAGCGATGCTAGATACGCTGACCTACGCGATTCAAAATCCACACAAAGCACAACTACGACCTGAATGGGCTCGCGGTCTGTAAAAATTAAAAGTACAACAATTGTTTTTTAGTTGGAGTTATATGCCCACTTAATGTAAGTGGCTCCCCAGGTGAATCCGGCGCCGAAAGCAACCAAAATAAGGTTATCGCCTTTTTTAAGTTTTGATTCCCATTCCCACAGACATAAAGGCAAAGTGGCTGCGGTGGTGTTGCCATATTTTTCGATGTTAATCATAACTTTTTCGTTGGTGATACCCATCCGACGACTCGTAGCGTCAATGATACGCATATTGGCTTGATGCGGAACGAGCCATTGCAGCGTTTCGGAAGTAAGTTGATGTTTCTGCATAATCTCTAAAGAAACATCTGCCATCTTCGAAACTGCCCATTTAAACACCACTTGACCTTCCTGATACACAAAATGCTCCCGAGCATCAACTGTCTCATGACTTGCAGGATTCGCAGAGCCTCCCGCCTTTTGATGCAAATGAACAGCGCCGACACCATCTGACCGAAGAATGGAGTCCATTACACCACAATCTTCCGTAGTAGGCTCGAGCAAAACGGCACCTGCTCCATCACCAAAGATAGGACATACCGCTCGGTCAGTGTAATCTACTATGGAGGACATCTTATCTGAACCTACCACAATCACCTTTTTGTGAGAACCGGATTCAATATATTTTGCAGCCGTGTTTAAGGCATACAAAAAGCCGGAACATCCGGCATTCAAATCAAAACTAAAAGCATTGCGAATACCAACCTTATCGGATATAAGATTGGCGGTTGCAGGAAACTGCATATCGGGAGTAACCGTGGCACAAATCAACAAGTCAACATCTTCGGCTTTGGTGTTGGTTTTTTTGAGCAAACCTTCCACCGCCAAAGCGCCCATATAGGATGAGCCTAAGTTTTTTTCGCGTAATATATGACGTTCTTGGATTCCGATACGTTCCATAATCCACTCATCAGTGGTATCAACTATACGGGAAAGTTCTTCATTTGTTAAAATATATTCAGGAACATAACCATGCACGCCGGTTATCGCTGCTCTGATATTTAACATCACGCAATAAAATTAATTTAGAAAAACGAAGAAAACAGGAAGGTATTATAAAGCTTCTTTGGTCTTTTCGATGGCAGCTTTTCCTCTGTAGAAACCGCATTCTGAACAAACTCTGTGATAAACAACAGGTGTACCGCAGTTGGAACAAATAGCTATAGTTAATGCTTCGGCTTTGTAATGAGTTCTTCTTTTTTTGGTTCTAGTAGTAGAGAACCTTCGTTTTGGATGTGGCATAAGTTAGTTTTTTAATGATATTTTTTTTAATTCATCCCAACGGGGATCATTATTTTTTTGGTTATTCAATTCTTCCATTTTCTTAAGAACTTCAGGATTACAAGCACTTTTGCCGTTCTTATCTTCCTGATGAACTCTTTTGTAGGGCAACAATAAACTGACGAATTCAAACACGTCGTGACTTATATCTATTTGATGGTCGGTCGCGGGTATGATGATGATTTCATCAGATTCTTCACTTTTTTCGTCGCCAAACTTCACGATTAGTCGCTCTGTTCCTTCAATCTTTTGCTGATATTCTTCAAGACATCGGTCGCACATACAAATTATGTAGCCTTTTATCTTGAAATTTAATACCAACATGGTAGTTTGTCGGACAAGTTCTAAGCTAACTTTGACTTTGCCATCAGTGATTTCGGAGTATTCAAATTCTTTAAAAAACTCTTTGTCAATCATAAACTCAAAGTTATGAATGCCTTCTTCCAAACCCGCAAACTGTATTTCAAATTGATTTAAGTTGTTCACAACTAAGCCGTATTTTTTTAAAAGTCTGCAAAGTTATAATTTTTTTTCTAATTACAAATAATATAATAGGAAAATTGTCTGAGAGTGTCCGTTTGAAGGCTTGTTAGAAGTACGTTGAAAAAAATATTTTTGTTGAGAATTGAAGTGCTATATTTTCAAAATATCGCCGAAAGGCTTATGATTGTTGAATTCTTGCGATTCTTCAGGCTAAAGATTTTTCTACGGTTTCTATGAATATAAAAAATAATGAAAAAATATTTCGGAAAAATGAAAATTGTATTGTTAGAACTTGTATTTTTGCGGCAAAATTAAATTTATGATTAATAAAACCATTTCCAAAATGCTTCCATACATGCCACAGAGTTTTGTATGGTTGTTTTCAAAAAGATATGTTGCCGGTCATAACCTCGACGAGGCGATTAATGCATGTAAAGAGCTGAACGCACAAGGAATTTTCATTACCTTGGATGTGTTGGGCGAGTTTATAAAAACTTTGGATGAGGCGGAAGCCAACAAAAAGGAGTATCTGCAGGTGATAGAAACGGCAGAGAAAAATGGAATTAAGGGAAATTATTCGTTGAAACCCACGATGTTTGGTTTGCTGATTGACACGGATGTTTGTTATCGCTATATTCGCGAAATTGTGGTGAAAGCTGCCGAATATAACAACTTTGTGCGTGTGGATATGGAGGACACGCAATGTACGGATATGGAAATTACCATGTTTCGGAAGTTGAAACAGGAATTTCCAAAGAACGTTGGATTGGTGGTTCAGGCATATCTGAAACGTACGTTGCAGGATGTGAAAGATCTTTTGGATGTGAACACTGCTGAAGTGCCCATGAATTATCGTCTTTGCAAAGGGATATATACCGAGCCGAAAGAACTTGCTTTCAAACAATATGAAGAAATAAACCAACACTTTTTGGAAGATTTGGAATATATGTTTCAACAAAAGATTTATGTGGGCATAGCTACGCACGATGCGCCTTTGGTGGAGGGGGCTTATCGTTTGATAGAGAAATATCAGGTTCCGAAAGACATGTATGAGTTTCAGATGCTGTTGGGTGTGACGCCCGATTTGCGCCAATCTATTGTGGATAAGGGTCACAAGATGCGCGTTTATGTGCCTTATGGAACCAAATGGTTCGCTTATTGCACCCGCCGCTTGAAAGAAAATCCCAAAATGGCAGGGATGATTATCAAGGCGATGTTCATCCGGGGATAGTCGCACCACCTTATGGTGGAAGATCCAAATACCAAGCTCCAAATTCCAAATACCAAGAGGAAAATTCCAAATACCAAGCTCCAAATCCCAAATTCCAAGGAGGAAAAGGAGCGGGATAATTGGATAGGGATGTCTATAAAATAGAAAGCGATTTGTATTTCTTTGAAGAAAAACATTGTGTTAGCGCCCTTGGAATTTGGAGCTTGGAATTTGGATCTTGGGTCTTAAACCTTGGATTATGGGTATTGCCTCGGGTTCACTATGCTTGTGCTTCATTAATAAAAAAGAAAAATCATGGGAAAACAATTGGAAGAATTTAATGAATATCGCCAAAAAATGAACGAAAAACTTTTGGCGGAGGACAACCTCGTGTTGAAACGTTTTTTTAATTTGGATACGAATGCCTATCAGGAGGGGGCTTTGTCGGTCAAGACGAAAGAGATGATGGGTTTGGTGGCTTCGATGGTGCTTCGGTGCGACGATTGTATCAAATATCATCTGATAAAGTGTCATGAGCAACAGATGAGCAAAGCCGAGTTGATGGAAGTGTTTGCTATTGCCAATTTGGTGGGCGGTTCGATAGTGATTCCGCACACGAGGAGGGCGTTGGAGTTTTGGGAGGAGCTTTGTGAGGAGTAATGAAAAATGAAACCTGCCCGACGGTCAGGCGGGAATTAATAATGAAAAATTTTGGCAGGGTGTATTTTTATTTCTCTGCACTTTAGCGCGAAGTTTTTTTTACCACAATAGGCACAATAGATACAATAGAAACACAATAGGGATTCTCGTTTTTAGTTTCTCATCCATAGTTTAGCGCCTTTGCGCCGTAGCGCGATATTTTTTTTACCACAATAGGCACAATAGATACAATAGAAAAACAATAGGATTCTCGTTTTTAGTTTCTCATCCATAGTTTAGCGCCTTTGCGCCGTAGCGCGATATTTTTTTCACCACAATAGGCACAATAGATACAATAGAAAAAC
>CAIOYH010000009.1 GCA_903862465.1 uncultured bacterium
AAAATATATAATGACAAAAACTAAGTTCTTGCTCGCTTTCATGCTACTGATATGCTTGTGCGCGCCCACCTATAATTCCTTTGCCCAATTCAGTTTTGCGAACGACCAAACCACAACGGTTCAGGCAGACGAAAGCGAAGTGAAAGACACCAAAGATAAAAAAGATAAGAAAAAAGATAAGGACAACGACAAAGACAATGTGGATATCAATCTGAAGTTCTTGTTACTGCTGCTGATTAACCTTGCTACATTGGTTATCATCACCCTGTTTATCTATTATCCAAACAACAAACAAATTGAAAGCATCTTCACTTTCTTCATGTTCAACCTGCTTATCTTTATGCTGACCTTCGTATTGAACAAAATAAAAATCTCTATGGGTGCCGCTTTTGGTTTGTTTGCGGTTTTCTCTATGTTGCGCT
The DNA here is from genome assembly GCA_903862465.1 of uncultured bacterium. Classification (GTDB taxonomy): domain Bacteria; phylum Bacteroidota; class Bacteroidia; order Bacteroidales; family CAIWKO01; genus CAIWKO01. The sequence continues at coordinate 423 of CAIOYH010000009.1, forward strand.
ATCGCACCGAAGGCATCACGATGAAAGACATGACCTATCTCTTCATCTTTATTGCCATAGGCTTAATCTCCGCCATACAGTTGGAATACTACGAATTAGCCATCATAAACGGCACCATCATCTTTTTCACCTTTGCTTTGGACAGTAAGGTGTTTTTCAGACGCGAAAACTCTAAGAAAATTGAATACGAAAACATCGAACTGATTAAGCCCCAAAACATGTCCCTCCTCATCGCCGATTTGCAAACACGCACAGGGTTGAAGATTCACAGAGTCAATATCGAGAAGATTGACTTCCTAAAAGATACCGCCAACCTGATGGTGTATTATTACGACTAATGTATTGCACAATTTATCCTTGAAATGAACAAACCTCTCAAATATCTTATCCTAATGACGGCTTTGCTGCTGTTCCCCTTCATCTCATGGGGACAAACTTCAGACGCAGGGCTGTGGCTCAGCATCAATATAGAGAAAAAAATCACGCCCCTCCTATCTATCAATTTCGATCAGGAGCTGCGCATGAACGAAAACATCACCGAAGCAGGCACCATCTTCTCGGATATCGGCATCTCTTACAAAATCAATAAATACATTCGCGTTTCAGCCAACTATCGTTTCACCAACAAACGCCGTATGGACGATTCCTATAGCAACCGACATCGCTATTACTTCGACCTGATGTTTCGCAAGAAATTCAAACCCGTCACCATCTCCTTCCGTACACGTTTCCAAAGTCAATATGCCGATGTTTACTCGAGCAAGGATGGCAAAATCCCCCAATACTATTCGCGCAACAAACTTAGCATCAAATATGATTTCAGCAAAAAGATACAACCCTACGTTTCGGTGGAGTTGTTTTCGCCCCTAAAATACCCCTTTAATGTTTTTATGGACGATGCACGATACTGCATCGGCACCGAATACGTCATCAACCGCATGCACGCTCTTGATTTCTTTTATCTGTTTCAAAAAGAATATAAGGTAAAAAACCCCTTGTCCGAACACATCATCGGCATTGGCTATTCGCTGAGCCTCTAATAAACCACCACCTCGCCTATATACTTATCCCCATCGTTTTTCGATAAGAACAGCACATAACAGCCTGCAGCCATGCTGCCTTTGCTGATAATCATATTGGAGTTATCAAACGAATATTCGGGCGCGAAACTTCTGCCCAACATATCATACATCATGGGTTTGGCATCCCGCAGATTCAACACAGAGATAATCGTCAACTGATCGCGAAAAGGATTCGGGTAATACACAAATTCATTATTCCACGTGGAAGAAACAATGTTGAGTGTGATTTCGTCCGAATTAAAACAGCCGTTATTGTCCAACACCGTCACCGTGATACTATGTGCCCCTAATGAGAAATCGCTCCCATGCAGGTTGATGGATTCGCTGTTAGCGCCCGTACTCCATTGATAGGAAACGAAACCCGCCCCTGCGTCCAAGGTCACCGTGTCGCTTGACGACAACAACACATCCGAACCCAAATTCACCTCGGGCAAAGGATGCATCACCACCTGCAAAGTGTCGTTGTTGGAACAGCCATATGGGTCGGTGATATGCACAAAATACGTCCCTGTCGTTGTCACGGGGAAATACTGCTGCAGCCCCTGCCCGTTGTTCCAATTGTAGCCCACGAAGCCCTCACCCGCATTAAGCACCACGCTATTGCCACAGGCAGACAAATCGTTGCCCAAATTGATATAGGGTATCGCATGTATGTCCACCTGTATCGTATCCCGAGCCGAACATCCGTTCCCATCCACCACCTGCACAATATAATTCCCCGCACTTGCCACCAAGTAAGTAGGATTAAACGAAAGCCCATTGTTCCAATTATAAGAGCTGAAGCCCGTGCCTGCTGCAAGCAAGAGGGTGTTGCCACACAAAATCGTGTCAGCACCCAAATGAACCACAGGATTGGGATGAAATAAAGCATGAATGGTGTCGCCGCCCTTGCAGCCGAAATTATCCGTCACACTCACCGAATAGGTACCCGTTTGATGCACCGCGATGCTCTGCGCTGTGCTGCCATTGTTCCATGCATACGACGTAAAGCCCGATCCTGCATTCAGCGGAAGCGTTTGCCCGTCACACAACTCGGCATCCAAACCCAAATGAACCGCAGGTGTGGGGTGCACCGTGATGTGAACAGGATTAGACGTAACCTCACAATTGGTCAGAAAATTTGTCACCACCACATTATATGTGCCACTATCGGTCACATGGATGTTTTGCGTAGTTTCGCCGTTCGACCAATGATACGAAGCATTGTAGGTCACCCACAGCGACACCGTGTCGCCCTGACAAACCGTATTGGAAGGCGTGGTCACTATGCTTGCCGACACCGCCGTGCTCGTGATGATGAGGGGCGTGGTGCTTTGCGAACCAACCGTAACAGGATTATCAGCCACCACGCGCACCCGATAATTCACGCCAAAGGGGGTGCTGTTAGGTATAGTGCCTGTGATGATACCCGCATTAATCGGCAACGAACCCACCACCACAGGCGCAGCAAAACTACCCCAAGCATCCGACAACTCAATAGAGAAATTGCATCCCAAGGGAAACGTACCCGTAGAAGTATATTGCACAATGAGGTTGCCGCCCGCACAAAACGATGTTTGAACGGGGGTGCTTGTGGTGATAGTGTTCTGAGCTATTACAGGTAATGATAATAGAACAAACACGAAAAAAGTTAAAATAACGCTTCTTTTCATCTGCATGTTGTTTTCAAAATTAGTGTAAGTTTTCCTGCGTTCTCCACAGTCTTGCCAAAGGCTCCCTTCGACCGTGAAACAAAATTGACAACAAAATTACGCATAAAAACAATATGGAGACTTTTTTTAGTTAAAATTGATGGGAAAGGGAGGGATTTTGGCATGTTTAGTCATCAGATGACTTGGGCACTATCGCAACAAAGTTATCGTTCCATGCAAATCATACGTCTTTCTATCCTTACCCAAAGCTTCTATGATATAGAAATAGGTGCCAACCGAACAATTATTGCACTTCCATCCTGCATCTATATTGATACTCTCATACATTTTTACGCCCCATCGGTTGAATATCCTGATAAGATACTTCTCGAACTCTCCCGAATATTTAACCACATACGTATCATTAAAGCCATCGCCATTCGGGGTGAAAACATTGGGCGGATCGAGCAAAGTGGGATGACATTCCACCACTTGAATATAATCCCGTTTCAGTAAGGTATCCGCACCGCAACTCTGATTCACTATCAACATCACATCATAGCTTCCTAGCTCTGCGTACGTTATAGTAGGATTTGCCACATTCGCCGAAGCAGGTATTCCCCCTTCAAAAGACCACATATAACTCACTCCTGAAGCATCACAATCGCCAAATGTGGATGTGAAAATTTTGGGAGTACCATTGCAACTATCACTAATTGTACTAAAATCCATACTGCTACTAAAACCGCCACAGGTTTTATAATACAATTTAGCAACAGCCAATTCCCAATTACCTCCTCCACAAATGTTCTGAAATGCATCGGCAGTAACCGGATAATTACAATTTGTATAAGCATATAAATACACATAACAACCGTACACCGTTATGCATTGAGTTTGGTACGTTTCGTTATTAGGACTGTTTTCATTGCCCAAACCCATTAAACCTGAACAAAGCAAAGTGCCGTCTGGTCTGAAAGTAGCAATAAATTGGTCTTCAGTACCTATAAAATCTTTTTGATAAGCGCAATTAGTAACAGGAAAATCTGTACTATAGGTATCCCCTCCTGTAACAATATTATTATTTACATCACATGCTATTCCTCCTACTCCTTGATCTATCTTTGAGCCTCCGAAATAAGTTCCCCATTGCCTTACGCCATTACTATTAAATTTTATAAGAAATCCATCAAAATTTACAGAAATGCTAGACTGAAATGAACCTGGTGTTGAAATTGAATTGGATGAAAAAGTACGTCCGCCCAAAATAACATTATCGTCACCGTCAGTTGCTATACTCAAACCAATATCTCCTGATTCGCCACCATAATAAGATGACCATAAAAGATTGGTACCATTTGAATTCAGCTTGCAAATATAAGCATCATTCCCGCCGTTATTTATCATTTGATGTCCTGCTACTACTGGAAAATCATTAGATGTAGTTGTTCCACAAATAAAGATATTCCCCGTACGGTCGCAACACACATTTGCAGATGTTTCACCAACAATACCACTACCACCTAAATAGCTTCCCCATTGAAGGTTACCATTGCCTGCAAATTTAGCCACATAAGCATTTTGACCACCAAGAATAGTCGGTTGAAATACTCCTAGCGTACTTATTGAACTATGCGAAGCCGTAAATCCATAAAGAATCGCAGAATTTGAAGCAGTGTCAACACATACACCTGTACCATAATCTCCATCCCCACCTCCATAAAAAGTAATCCAGAGTCTGTTGCCTAGTGCATCGAATTTAGCAAGAAATGCATCGTACCTATCAGCACCGATAATATTTTGATGAACAACATTGCCCATAGAAGCTCCGACAGGAAAATTATTTGAAGTAGTAGTACCAACCACATAAATATTTTTCTCTGCATCACATGCGATAGAATTACCACAATTATCTCTACTTCCTCCTAAATAAGTGCCGAATATTCTGTTGCCATTGGCATTCATTTTTACTACAAAAGCCATGTTATATATAGATGAAAAGTTTGTTTGGAAAGCTCCTGCTGAATGAGGAAAATTGATGCTTGTACTATAACCTGTATAGGCAATATTACCTTCAGCGTCATGTGTAATACTAATGCCAAATTCATCACTACTTCCTCCGTAATACGTTACCCACGGGTCAATGACCAATATATAATTCGGGTTATAGTTAGAAAATTCATAGCTTATTTCCACTGCATTATCTTCGGTTTTCTCCAACTTATACTTGGTATCAACCAAAACTTTTCTATGGTTTATGATTTGATATACTTCGGGCAACATCTCGGTCATCACGCCCAAAGAGGTAACAATCATTAAGCTATGGTTCACCACTTGGATATTGTCCGAACCCGATGAGCGCATGCGTATCTGCGAAGCATCGCCCCCGGGATGCACCATGATAGTATATTTCAAGCCCATTTCCTTATCGCCTCGATACGTCACATCTATCTTATCATACATGTTTTCGACCGTCAATTCATTATAGGAATACACCTGCGTGATGCCGGTGGGGCAATTCCATAAATAATAATTGTTGTAGCCTTCCACTTGGTCGTCCATGCGAATCTCACTTTGGGGCGAAGCACCTACGAAATCCAAATCTATACGATGCACTTTAATTTTCACCGATGGATCGCGCATCTTTTCTTGCACGGCTTGTTGTTTGGGAACATACGTGCCGCCTTTTTTCTGATTATCATCCACCTCCTCATTAATTTCGTTCATCACCGCGCCTATATTGCTTTCCACATAGCTCACGCCATTCTTCCGTATATACACATCCGTACCTTTGCCGGTGCCCTTAAACAAAATATCAGGTCGCGCCTTTTTATCAGCATCCACAAGCTGCCCCTTATTGGGCGTAAACATCATCCCATTGCCATGCTGAGGCTTGGTGGGATGCTGCTGACTGCCGCCAAAACTTAAGTGAGAAACACAGACGAAAATCAAATACAACAGCAAACTTCCAACTTTCGAATGTATATTTTTAATCATGATGAATATTTTTAAAGATGATGAAGAAGCTTGATTCAAATTTTTAGCGAAGGTACACAAAAATCTAATGCGATGTGATAAAAAATGAAATAATATAATTTCTTTCAAATTAATAAGTTTGACTTTCAAGGCGGTTTCGCTGTTCTTCACCTCGACTCCGCTCGGTGACCGTGTGCTTGTACGGTAACCGTGTGGCAGCTTTGAGTTCGGTCGTCGAGCGGAATCAAGACGTGATTTCTCACCTCGACTCCGCTCGGTTAACGTGTTGTTGTATGGAGACCGTGTGGAGGCTATAGGTCCGGTCGTCGAGCGAAGTCGAGACGTGATTATTACTATTAATACATGAGCTTTAGCTTTGCATAAATTTTTAGGAATTGGGGTTAATGTGCTCATCTACAAATAAAAACATTTAAAGCATGAGCAAAAACCTTTTGGTTTTAGACAGAAACCATTTGGTTTAGTGCAAAAACCATTTGGTTTTAGACAAGAACCTTTTGGTTTTGTGCAAAAACCGTTTTGTTTCGGACAGAAACCTTTTGGTTTTAGACAGAAACCATTTGGTTTCGAACAAAAACCATTTGGTTTTGTGCAAGAACCTTTTAGTTTTGTCAAAGAACCTTTTGGTGATAATCGTAAACCATCAAGTCGGAGTGCGACTCCAAGTCGCGCCCCGACTAAAAAAATCATCTTTAATCATAAAAATCAGCGTCATCTGCGTTCCAATTATTTCCCTTGTTGCGGCAA
>CAIOYH010000010.1 GCA_903862465.1 uncultured bacterium
AACCTAATGCTTGCGGTAAGAAACCTAATGCTTGCGGTAAGAAACCTAATGCTTGCGGTAAGAAACCTAATGCTTGCGGTAAGAAACCTAATGCTTGCGGTAAGAAACCTAATGCTTGCGGTAAGATACTAATTGCTTGCGGTAATTAACCTAATGCTTGCGGTAATTAACTTGTTGCTTGCGGCAATTAACTTGTTGCTTGCGGCAATTAGTATTTTGCTTGCGGCAATTAACTTTCGAGAGGAAATACTTACTAAATTACTGATTACATAGTATTAATTATGAGTTCTTAAAGTTTTTTTATTGAACAACCACCCAAATCCAAGGAACAAAATCGTAAGCAGATTAACAATGCTTTGCGCTGCTTTTTGCCTTTGTTTTGTCCCATACCGCAGGCGGGAATCTTTGTGTTATTCCTTGTCTTTGTAGTTTTCGGAGTAATCTTGTTGTCTACCCTACATGATTAAATAATTCATAAAGTTTTAGCACCGATTGAATTAATTTGTACATTTGTGCAAACAATATATTTTTAAAATGAAAAAGATACTCCTTTGCGCTGTAATTCTCCTGTGCGGCTGCGCTCTCGGCTTCGGGCAACAAGCAACCTCGTGGGACAAATTCGATTGGTTGATAGGCAAATGGGCGGGCGAAGGCGGTGGCAATGTGGGCGTTGGTGGCGGTTCTTTTTCGTTTAAATATGATTTGAACAAAAAAGTTATTGTGCGCAAAAGCCATTCCGAATTCAAAGGCACGGATAAAAAACCCCACCTGATTCATGATGATTTGATGGTGATTTATTTAGACACATTGGGCAATGCCTCTAAAGCTATTTATTTTGATAACGAGAATCATGTGATAAATTATACGATAACGTATTCGGACAAAACCATCATCTTCACGAGCGAAAAGTTCCCGGCAACCCTCCTGCTGCGTCTCACTTATACCTTTGTGGACCCCAAAACTGTGGATACTAAATTCGAGATGTCGCAAGATGGCGTTAAATTTATCACCTACATAGCAGGCAAATCGAAAAAGAAAAAGTAACAAACTCTTGAAAATAATTTCTAACCACATAAACCCTTTAAAAAGTGCGGCGTCAGCACTCAAAACACTGACAAAATCATGATGAATCTACAGAACAATCTTTGGAAAAGTAGCCTAGTAGTAATGAGCGTGATGCTCCTTGTTTTTATGTTGAAGGCCGATTTGTTGCAAGCGCAATGCACCGCGGTGGATCAAAGTCAACTGAATTATAATGGCGGCATGAGTGCGCGCAATTTGAGTCAATATTCCGAATGGCAAGATTTTATTGCAGGCGCCACGGGCAACCTCTGCAAGATTGAAGTAGGCTTTTTCAATGCCATGACGGGCACAGGCACGTTCAAAGTGTTTGCGGGTTCAGGCACAAGCGGCTCCCAGTTGCAAACGCAAACGGTGACGGTGTCGGGTACAGGCAACTTCTTCTTTTCGTTCAACCTATCGGTTCCGGTAGTTCAAGGTAGTGTTTACACCTTTCAGTTTATCCCGATTCAGGGCGGTGGTTTGCCCGATCCTTATGGCGTGCAAGTTCAAAGCCCGGGCACCTACGCAGGCGGAGAAATGCGCATCACCGACCCTTCGGGCACTACTCCCACAGGCTACGATATGGTGTTCAAAACCTATGTGTCGCCTTATACGGGCATGGATGAAAACCCTGCAGCTTCACCCCTAGTAACGATTGCTCCCAATCCTTTTTCTACGGAAACAACACTGAAATCTAACACATCTTTCGCCAATGCACTCGTGATTATTTACAACATTTTTGGACAAGAAGTCAAAAGAATAACGAACATTTCAGGTTCTGATCTGACGCTTCATCGCGACAATTTAGATGCAGGCATGTATTTCATACGCATGGAGGAAAGCGGCAAAACTATCATGACCAATAAGCTTATTATTGCGAATTAAAACAACATAAAATATGCGTAGTCGAAAGATACGCAGATAGCTTACTAAGGATTGAGCTGTTCGGATGTGAAAACAAAAGGCAGCAGTTGCGAAACGTTTTCGAATACTATCACGCTACCTGTCTCGCCTCTTAGGATGATTTTTAAAGGGGTTTTTGCCCGATTTTCATATTCTGCCATCACTTGGCGGCACGCACCGCAAGGCGACACGGGCGAAGCAATGGTAAATGTTTTTGCTTTTGCCGTGATGGCAATTGCCTTGAAAGGCATGTCGGGATATTGTGCTGATGCGGCATACAAGGCAACACGTTCGGCACACAAACCCGAAGGATAAGCAGCGTTTTCCTGATTGTTGCCTGCCACGATGCTGTCGTTGTCAAGCAACACGGCAGCCCCGACCTTAAATCCCGAATAAGGCGCATAAGCAGATTGCACCGCTTCTTCCGCTTTGAGCAACAGCAGGCGATCGGCTTCGTTCAGTTCGTCCGTTGAGGCGTATTCCGTATAATGTATGTTGATGGATAGTTGTTTCATGATGTTTAGGTCTTCGTGCAAAAATGCACACAAAATTACATCTATTTATTCAGATATTTCATTTTTATCTACAAAAAGAAAGAAGCAGAAGAAAAAAGCAAAGAAGGTGGCGCCCGCCTGCGATTCAATGGTGTCTTCGGTCAGCATAGACAACATCGCTATCAGGAAGAACGATAGGAAGAGAACATTTGAATACTTTCGCAATTTGATGCAGGGATAAATCAAACAGAACAAGAACACTGTCAAGCCAAGAATGCCAAACGTGATGGTGATGGTGAAATATTGATTGTGCGAACGCAACCGAGCATCTTTCAACAACGAATGATTGTTAACCAATTCAGCGGTGAAAACATCAAAAGGGTCGCCTGTGCCCACACCAAACAGCAGATGGTTTTGTATCAGCAGTATGGAGTTTCTCCACAATTCAAATCGTTGCACCATCGAACGACCGCGCGGGTCGTGGGTGATTTTATAATTTTCAAACTCCCAAATGGTATTCTTGATGCGATTCTCGAAACTTCCTTTTTTGATATAGTTTACATTCGCCACACCACTTTCGATATAGATGATTTCTTGGTCAGATAAAGCATTCACCCCGTCCCGATCTTTTCGGAGTCCTTTGGAGGTCAAATAGCGCACGAGCGTATATTTCATCCGTTGGTGTTCGCGATCCACGCTGTCATATTTTATGAGGCTTCGTTTGTTCCATGCATCGGCAAGCTCTTCTTCACACACATAATTCCATGTGTAATTGCCGTTGTCGGTGATTTTATTATGGATATCGTGCACATAACGATGTCCATGCGCTGTAGTGTCTGCCAAGGTAGCCACATCAATGGGTTTGATGTTATGAAACTCTTGCAAAAGTCCTCTGAAATAGAGAAACAGACTCAAAGCGCCTATCATCAAAAAGGAAATACAGGCGATGCGATAGACTGTTTTTGTCTTTCTCATGATAAGCACTATCAACAGTATGGTGGATGCAATCAGCACTATGATGATGCCCGTGAATGATTCCATAAACAGCATAAAATAGACAAACCATATTATAAGCAATCCGAAAACGGCTTTAATCCATCGGTTGAAGCTGTTTTCGCCGAAAACAAAATACAACAGAATGAAGATGTCTAAGCAGATATTCAGCGAAAAGCGAATGTGAGAAATAAAGACCGAAGCTGCACGCATATCGGTGAGATGTTGTGTATAGAAAACACTCACGCTCACGATGCTCGAAGCAAAGGAGGCAGCCACATGCGTCAACAAGATATACTGTATGGTTTTTCGGCTGAGAAGTGGACTTGTTGCCAATATAATAGGCAGTCCCAAGAAAGGAAGTTTGATACGTAGGTCGGCGAAGGCAAAGGTGAAATTATCGGTATAAAGCAAGCCAAGGATATGCAGCAGATAAATGCCCAAGAAAGCAAGGGCAGCCTTATTTTGAAAGAAGCTTTTGAATTTTTGTTTGATATTGCCTTCGGCAAACCAATTGAGCATCAACAAAAACTGCGCAAGACTCATTATGTAAGCCGACATCGTTACGGTAACGGCTAAACCTAACAAACCTAATACATAAATCCCTTTGTGATATTCTTCTTTTAATAGCGGCATATTTGAAACAAACATACAAACTCAAAACCAACGAAATTATTACGTTGTAGATTGAGAATTCGCGATTTCAGTTTATATGTCTGAGACTTACTTCGTGCCTTCTTTTATAATCAAGCTGCCATCCAAAATGGAGTTATAGGTAGCCGTGTTGTTTATGACTTCGATGGCTTTTTTCACTTCCAAATCATCTTTCAGGGAAGCTTCTATGCGTCCATGTTGATAATAATATAAGGGAACCAAAAACAATTTCACCACTTGCATAATTTCCTTTTTGTTATCCACGAGGTCATTATTCTTTTGAGAAAGAATTTTTTCATGCAATGCATCATATTGGGCTTTCACTGCATCAAAATATTTCTCCGTTTCAGCATCCTTTTTAAACGCGTTGAGCGCTGATTCGCTTTCGGTGACGTAGGAATAGTCTTTATCCTTCAAGAAGGCACAAAACTCATCATAGATGTCATTGGTCACTTCAAATGTAGCAACAGAATCTATGCTAGGGTGTTTACGATTATAGGTAACAGCAAAATCAAAAACAAGATTTTTACTAATAAGGGTTTCTGTGATGTTTTTAAATTCGGGAAGTTCCATAATGATATCGGGATCAATGCCGCGACCTTCGAAAACGGTTCTGCCTTTACTTGTTTTGAAAGGTTTCAGCAACGAATCGGGCACCTTCAGCGATTTGCCTTCGCTATCTTTGTGAAAATAATCTATCGCCTGAACACAACGTCCACTTGGGATATAGTATTTTGCAATGGTAATCTTCATTTGAGAGTTATACGTAAGGGGAACGATATTCTGCACCAAGCCTTTTCCAAATGTCCGTTGACCAATAACCACCCCTCTGTCGAGATCCTGTATAGCACCTGTAACAATCTCCGAAGCAGAAGCAGAATTATCATCCACCAAAACAATCAAAGGTATCTTGGTGTCAATTGCAGGCATTTGTGTTTTGTGAACATTGTTTTTGTCTTTTATTTTGCCTTTAGTGCTACATACCAACTGACCTTTGTCCACAAAAATGTTCACGATATTTACGGCTTCATTAAGCAATCCGCCGCCATTACCTCTTAAATCCAAAATGATACCTTTGAGTGATTTGTTTGCATTTAATTTCTCAAAGGCATCACGCACTTCTTTCGCTGCATTTTGTTTGAATTCGCTAAGGTTTATATATCCCACATTGTCAGAAACCATACCATAATAAGGAACATTATCCACTTTGATTTCTTCTCGAGTCAACTCTTTTTCAAATGGTTTTTGGGTAGAATCACGTTCAATAAGTAACTTCACATTCGTGCCGGCTTGTCCTTTCAGTGCTGTGCTCACATCGTCAATAGATTTGTTCTTTGCAGATTTCCCATCAATCTCCACTATTTTATCTCCTGCTTTCAAACCGGCTTTGTCTGCAGGGGCATTTTTATAGGGTTCAGAAATATATACGTAACTGCCCCTTCTGTAAATCATAGCTCCCACACCGCCATATTGTCCCGTGGTCATAAACCTATAATCTTCAATTTGCGACTCGGGTATATATACCGTATAAGGATCAAGGCTTTCGAGCATCGCATCAATAGCCGTTTTAATCAATTTTCCCGGATTCACGTTGTCAACGTATGTATCGTTCAATTGTTTATAGACCGAAACAAAAACGTCCAAGTTTTTAGAGATTTCAAAATCGTTTTGTTTTGGAATTTCTTGAGCAAAAGTCGCTAGGGATACAAAGCACAACAGTGCTATAAAGATTTTTAATTTTTTCATTACATATATGTATTAAGGAACAGGGTCGTAACCATTACCACCCCATGGATTGCACGACAAAACCCGTTTAATTGTCAACCAACCGCCTTTAAAAGGACCATGTTTTTTAATGGCTTCCACTCCATAAACAGAGCAGGAAGGCGTATATCTACACGAAGGCATCAGAAAAGGAGAAAGCGTATATTGATACAATTTGATGATACCAATGAATATATATTCCAAGAATTTCTTCATATCGCTTTCGACAATTGTTGTAGGATGATGTTTATTTTTAAAGAGGTTTCTTGCTGACTCATAATTTTCTTTCCGGAATATATCAGCATTAACGCCAAAGCTTTGTTTTTCTTGTCCAATCTAACCAATAAAAAATCTTTTTGGGTCCGATACGCTTCTTTTGTGAGTCGCTTTATCCGGTTGCGGTCAACAGCTTTCTTGAAATTTCTTTTCGGAACAGCGGTCAAAATTTGTATGGGAGAGTTTTGTGGTAAGGGCACTTCAATCCACTTGACCGTAAAAGGATGATTAAAAAAAGTTGTACCATTTTTGATTAGATGGCTAATAACTTTTCTACTGCATAGGCGTTCTTCTTTGCAGAATGTTGACATGTTTAAACTAGATTGCTTTTTTTAACTTCCCCAAAAACGCATCAATGGCTGTTGGCATGGAACTTATTGTAGTTGTAGGTCCCATGATATTAACCGTTAGCCCGGCATCTTTAGCAGCTTTCTGTGTGGTTTTTCCCCAAGCTGCGATAAAAGTACCATTTTGTTTAAAGTCAGGGAAGTTCTCAAACAAAGATTTTATGCCAAAGGGACTAAAGAAAACAAATAAATCTATGGTATTTAGGTCAATCGTTTCTTTAATGATTGGATCAGAAATTGTTTTATAAATAATGGCTTTGCGAACCGGAATTTTATTGGCAGAAAACATACTTACAAGTTCTTGTTTATGACCTTCGGTGCAAGGCATAAGAAATTTTTCTTCTAAATGTTTTTTCATGATATTGATGAGCTCTTCCGGATTTTCTTTACCATGGAAAACCCTTCTTTTTTTAAACAAAACATATTTCTGCAAATATTTCGCTGTTGTTTCCGAAACACAAAAATACTTAATAGTTTCAGGCACCATGATGCGCAGTTGCTTGCATAAACGGAAAAAATGATCCACAGCATTATTGCATGTAAAAATTATAGAGGTATAGTCAAGAATATTGATTCTCGACATGCGAAATTCTTGTGCTAAAACAGGATCTATTTTAATAAATTTCTTAAAACAAATGTTTAGACCATGTTTTTTTGACAAATCAAAATACGGGGATTTTTCGTAGTTTTGTGGCTGTGGCTGCGATATTATTACATTTTTAACCTTCAAGGCATTTAGTTTTTTATTATTAAATCAATAAATCATGAGAGTTAAAATCTTGACAAATAATACATCATCAATAACTTAACGGAAATCAAAAGTGGTAAAACTTCGACGGTACAAAGGTACAAAAATAAATAATACAAATGATAACGTTCAGAATTTAATCCTATCAAAAATCCTCGGAAAGAACGATACACTGAAATTAGCATCATGATTAGTAAAGTAATATACAAAAATAGGCTTGATAGCGAAGCATTAAAATAATAAATCAAAAAGACCATTGGGACCAAAAATATGCCTGTGACTATTGAAAAAATAAAAGTGTTGGTGGTATATTCAAAGGTCTCTTTCTTTGTTTTGAAAATAGAGCCTAAAATGACGGAAAATACATATTTCGCCATGTAAAACATAAATACAACCCCAAGAATCTTGAATCCATTTAGCATACTAGGCTCAAAGTTAAAAAAATGTATCAAAAACCGAAACGCAAACAAACCCATTGAAATAAAATATATCAATAGCATCGGATAAGTGAAAAACTCTTTTTGTATGCTGCCGTCTCGAATTAATTGGTTGGTGAAATGCGGTACCATGAATGATTTGACCAAGGCTGCGACTCTTTTCCTATTGGTGAAATTGATGAGAACCATGGATAAAAGACAAAAAAGCAAGGTGAAAAATATCCAATCAAAGTGTTTTATAGGAAGGGGTTGTGCGCTCCAACTTTTTAAAGTCAGGTTTTTGTTTCCAAATATGGAAGTGCAATAGGCTTTATCGTTTACAAAAGATTTTTGCACTATAGGTGTTCCAATAAATTTGTCTTTTGCATTACCATGGAAGTACGTTTTTCCACCAATGAAAACTTCGTCCTGCACCTGAATAAGCGTCTTAAATAAACTACTTTTTTCGGGTGGTAATAAACTGTGATTATATGTCAGGCTGTCGGAATACATTGCGGGTACAAAATTAGTCAAAATCTCCAAAAAACGACGGTAATATCTTTATGAAAAAAAATTTTAAGAAAAATACGTTTCGTATCAATAAATTATTTTCTTTTGCGGTAAAATTAATTTAATCAAAATCACCTAAACAATTTATAAAAATGAATTTACTTGAAAAAATATCTGAAAACGCTAAAAGCCTTAATAAGAGAATCGTATTGCCCGAAGGAACGTCAGAACGCACCTTAAAAGCCGCCGATATTATTTTAAAACAAAACTTGGCACAACTAATTTTATTGGGAAATATTGATGAGATTCATCAATTGGAGAAAAAATTTGGCTTAGATTTGTCCAAAGCGGAAATTATTGACCCCAAAAATGCTCCCAAAAAAGAACTTTATATCCAAAAATTAATGGAAATCAGAAAGAGCAAAGGCATTTCTTATGACGATGCTCTGAAACTGATTGAACAGGATATTTATTTTGGTCCGATGATGATCTATATGGGCGATGCTGATGGGGAAGTGAGTGGTGCTGAACATACTACTGCTGACACTGTCCGTCCTGCTTTGCAAATTGTGAAAACGGCTCCCGGCATTTCGGTTGTTTCCGGTGCGATGGTGATGGTTACCAAAAAAAACAATCTAGGCGACAATGGCGTTTTTATCTTTGCGGATGTAGCCATTACACCGAATCCAACGGCGGAAGAACTTGCTCAAATCGCTGTATGTACAGGCGACACAGCCCGATTGATTGCCGGCATTAAAGTTCCACGCGTTGCCTTATTATCTTTTTCAACAAAGGGGTCTGCCACGCATGAATTCGCTGATAAGGTTATCAAAGCAACCGCTTTGGCAAAAGCCATGCGTCCTGAGATGAACTTCGATGGCGAAATGCAAGCGGATGCCGCGCTAATCGAAGCTGTAGGTCAGAAGAAGTCACCGGGTTCGGCAGTGGCAGGATTAGCCAATGTGTTGGTGTTTCCTGATTTGCAATCGGGCAATATCGGTTATAAACTCGTGGAACGTTTGGGCGATGCCGAAGCCATCGGACCTATTTTGCAAGGATTGGGTGCACCTATCAACGATTTGTCAAGAGGCTGTTCGGTGATGGATATCGTGAACTTGGTTGCTATCACGGCTTGCCAAGCGGGCGAATAATCTAAAAGGAAATATACTATTTAAAAATATAAAAAAATGAAAGTCTTAGTTTTAAATTGCGGAAGCTCATCCATCAAATATCAGCTCATCAATATGGCTGAAAACAACGATGTGCTTGCGAAAGGTTTACTCGAACGTGTCGGAAGCGACATCGGAGAATTAACGCATCAACCGAAAGGAAAAGAAAAAGTCAAAACGGTTCAACCCGTCAAAGACCATACCATTGGCATCAACTTGATTTTGGATGCTTTGATGCATCCCGAACATGGGGTGTTGAAAGATAAATACGAAATTGATGTCGTGGGACACAGAGTGGTGCATGGTGGCGAGAAATTCAGCGGAAGCGTACTCATCACACAGGAAGTTATTGACAATATGGAAGAATGCTCCGATTTGGCTCCACTGCACAACCCTGCCAACCTGAAAGGTATCTATGCCATTCAGAATCTATTGCCCGATTTGAAACAATGTGGCGTCTTCGATACCGCATTTCATCAAACGATGCCCGAACATGTGTATCTGTATGGTTTGCCCTATTCGATGTATGAAAAACATAAAATTCGTCGCTATGGATTTCATGGCACGAGTCATGGTTTTGTGGCGCAAAAAGCTTGTAACATCTTAGGTGTTGACATAGAGAAAATGAAGATTATTACCTGCCATTTGGGTAATGGTGCTTCTATTGCTGCTATCAAAAACGGCAAATCGTATGACACTTCCATGGGATTAACGCCCGTTGAAGGATTGATTATGGGCACACGTTGCGGCGATTTAGACAATGGCGCATTGCTGTTTTTGATGCAAAAAGAAAACTTAAGTCTGCCCAAAGCCAACGATTTGATTAATAAACAATCGGGGATGGGTGGTTTGTCAGAAGTTTCGAGCGATATGAGAGATATCATGGCAGCGGCTGACAATGGAAATAAACGCGCTCGTTTGGCGTTAGATATGTATAACTATCGAGTGAAGAAATATATCGGGTCTTATGCTGCCGCTATGGGCGGTGTTGATTTGATTATTTTCACGGGGGGTATAGGCGAAAATGGAGTGCAGACGCGTCAAGGAGTTATAGAAGGCTTAGAGTTTTTGGGCATAGATTTCAATACGGAAGTGAATCAAACCACTTGCGGTGTGGATATGCTCTTGACGCGCGAAAACTCGAAAGTAAAAGTAATGGCAATCACCACCAACGAAGAATTGGTGATAGCAATAGAATCTGTAAAAGTAATTAATAACGCATGAAAAAAACCGATGACTTTCAAAATTTGATAAACCAAAAGATAGGCGAACTCAATTTTGATAAATCTCCGCGAGAACTCTACGACCCCATGAAATATGCTTTGACGATGGGCGGAAAACGTATCCGTCCGTTGTTTACGCTTTTAGCCTGCGACATGTTTGGCAAAGATATTCAAAAAGCTATTCCTGCGGCGCTCGCTGTGGAGGTGTTTCATAACTTCACCTTAATCCATGATGATATTATGGATGTGGCTCCTTTGCGAAGGGGAAAAGAAACCGTTTATAAAAAATGGAACCCCAACATCGGTATACTTTCGGGCGATGCTATGTTGGCAAAAGCCTTCGAAATTCTTGTGGATTCGGATGCGGCGCAGTTGAAACCCTTGGTGCATCTGTTGTCGAAAGTTGCTATAGAAGTATGCGAAGGACAACAACTCGACATGAATTATGAACATTCCGAACTCGTCACCATCCCCGAATATTTGGAGATGATACGCCTGAAGACAGCCGTTTTAGCAGGTTCTGCGTTGCTTGCAGGCGCTATTGTTGCCGATGCATCGGCAGCAGACCAACACGAAATCTATAAATTTGGCGAAGACCTAGGCATTGCTTTTCAATTGAAAGATGACATCTTAGATGTGTTTGGCGACGAAAGCAAATTTGGCAAAAAGAAAGGCGGCGACATCGTTGCCAAGAAAAAAACCTACCTCTATTTGAAAGCCCACGAACTTGCCGAAGGAAAAATCCTCAATACATTGACCTATTATTTTGTGAACTCTACCTTCGACGACGAAGCGAAAATAAACGAAGTTTCTGCCATCTACAAACAACTGCATGTGAAAGAAGTTGCCGAAGAACAAATGGTTTTCTATTACCAAAGAGCCCTAGCACATCTAGCCAACATCCATCTGCCCGAAACGAACAAAGCAGCCTTGTTGGAAGTGGCGGAGAGTTTGATGAGTAGGGAGTTTTAGGTCATTAATGGTCATTTGGGGTCATTTGGGGTCATTGATTAGCGGTCATTTGGGAAGTATGCAAAGTCTATAAAAATATATGTGACTTAGGCACAGCCTAAGCCGAACGGATTTTTTTTATCAACTACGCACAACTATTGAATAGAATCACTGCGTTTCATTTACACTAAACTCACCATAACGCCAAAACTTTTCCGTTTAAATTACATTTTCTTGCTATTCTTTTATAAATTTTTCGACTTTGCTAGATTTATTAGAGTTAAGCTTTATAAAATACACCCCTTTAGCAAGCATACTTATGTCAATCACAGTTTTTGATTCATGAATAGATTGACTAAAAAGAAGCACCCCATTGATATTGTACACAGATATGAAAGCTTCTTGCAAAGTCTGAGGTGTTTCAATATTTATTTCATCAATTGCAGGAATAGGAAACAAAGCCAAATCATCCAACTTATTAATTTCTTTCATACCGATAATTTCGGTAAGGGGTCTCCTCCATACACCGGTTTGTCTTTCATTGGCAAAGAGATATGTTCCATTTATGGCAAGCATTTCAACATTTCGATTTGTCAATCCGGTATTAATACTATCCCAAGTAGCACCATCGTTAGTGGATAAAAATATACCTTTATCGGTTCCCATATAGAGATTCGAACCGCTTTTCGCAAAACAATAAGCAGTGAAGTAGGGAATTCCTAAACTTATAGAATTCCAATTGCTTCCATCATCCACAGATGCATATAAACCATCAAGAGTTGCTGCCAGGATAGTTGTACCACTGACTAGTAATGAATACACTACAGGCTCTGTCATACCATTGTTGGATGCAGTCCAATTTAATCCATTATTACTTGATTTATAAACACCCTCTCCTGTCATACCTTCAAAAACATTCCCATCTTTAAAAGCAAAACATGTTGTCATAGCCGAAGTGGATGATGGCAGCCCATTGCTTATTTCAGTCCATAAAGCACCATTATTGTCGGAGCGGAATATCTGACCAAGTCCTGCCCCTGCAAAAATAGACGTTCCGTTATTTGACATACTTGTAATAAACGTCATCGTCAAACCATTGTTAACAACCGACCAATTCGTCCCATTATTACTCGAGCGAAATATCCCTGCATCCGTACCCGCAAAAACATCACTACCTTTCACCGTAAACGAAGTAATATAACTTGAGGTCAACCCATTGTTCATAGCGTTCCATAATGGATTTCCATTATTTGTAGAAACACGCACTCCCAAACCTTCTACGCCTGCAAAAACATAATTTCCATTCGTAGCAAGACTAAATATTCCATCACCGCTGCCCAAAGGGCAAGTGGTGAGTTGCCATTGCGCATTAACCTGAATTGTTGATAGAGCAATAATTGTAATGATTAGAATTTTTTTCATACCATAGATTTTTGATTCCTACTAATTGACTTTTCAGATCCCGCCCTCACCAAATAAAAACCTGAGTGAGCCAAGCCCGTTTATTATCGTGGTATCCGAACTCCACTTTTATTTCAGCCATCAAAATTACACATAATATTCAAATCAAAACAAAATTTTAAAAAAAATAAAATTTTTTCTTTTATCCTAATTCCCATCCCGTTATGCGAAGTTGGCAAATCACATTCTTTAATTGGTAGTTTGCAAAACTACCTACAGTTCCTGTCATATTTATAAAATCTCTAGCCCTGAAAGGGCTTAATATGCTAACGCAGGGTGCAGCCCTGCGGTTAATGCCACATCTAGAAACCCTTTAGCCCTGAAAGGGCGTAATATAATACCGCAAGGAGAAGCTTTGCTTTACTATCCTAACTAGTTTTTGGTTCATTTTAGCACAGGGCTCACACCTTGTGTTAGTGTATGTCGCCCTTACAGGGCTATGCTATAGTATTCAAACTTAAGCATCGGAATAGAAGCGATGGAGGCAGAGCACGCCTCCGAACGAGAATAGGAAGAGCCTATATAAATAGATGCGACTTAGGAACAGCCGAAGCCGAACGGGTCATTTATAGTCATTTGTGAAATAGGCACAGCCTAAGCCGAACGGGGCATATACCGTTTTTATATTTTAAACAGTTTCATGTTCTCTGAAAGTCTTAAAATTATGTATTTTTCAATGTCTATTTCTGAGGGAATTTTGTCTCTAACTATCGGTAAAATAAATTGACAGTTTATAGAGTTTGCTAAATCAACTAAAATTGTACTTAATTGATTGTCATGCATATTTTCAAGTTGGTCGTGCATTATGAAATGAATAAACTTTAATTCAATTTCTTCTGCAAATAAGATGTAGGCGAAATCAAAAGCGGCAATTTGTCCTTTCTTCTTACCTGTACTGGGATTCCCTTCAATATTTGTAACAATTAAGTCGTAGCCTTTTTCGCTTTTTTGAGTACTTAACAAATATTCTTCACCATATAATTGGCTTGATACTTTGGTAAAGTATCTATTAAAAAAGGTTATTCGTTTTTGAATTATACTGTCTTTTGAATTAATCTCTGAATTGATCGTTACTAATTCTTCATTAATTCTTTCAAGTTTTTCGTTTGATGTAATCCAGTATTTTTTTCTTTCTTCAAAATTTCCTTTCCTTTCAAATAGTGAATTCAACTCAATCAAAATTTTGTCATAATCATCACTATATTCAGACGCACTAACAAATTCAGAAAGTTCTTTTTCTCTTCTTCTCAATAAAGAAATTTGTTTTGAAATTGATTTTAATTGCTCTGTCAAAGAAGGCAATTCAAGTTCAATGTATTTTATTTTTTCATTTAATAAATCATTGTGAAACTTAACAGTTTCCCTAAATGAAACTTGTAAATTAGGTATTAGTTTTGAAGCTTTATTGTATAATGATTCGATTTGATTAATATCAATATTAGTTTTTTCATTTTCGAGGTCTGCTTTACTTTCCAGAATTAATTCACCCCTCATATTCAATCTGCTAAATTCAGCAGAAAGTTTTGAAAGATTAAGTTTAACTTCATTTAACTCATTTAATTGAGTCTCGAATTTTTTATTAAAATTAAAATTTGACTTTAATTGTTGCAACTCTTCGATTTTTGTGTTTACAAGTTCAATCTGTTGTTCTATTAATGATAATTCTCCTTCTTTTTTAAGTCTTTTTTGAAAATTTTCTTCTCTAGTTTTTTCTTTTCCTAACAGTTCCTTTTGGTTATGTGTATCCGTGTTAATTCCAAGCCAAAAAAGAAAAAGAGCTTCATATTCTTCAATTTTAGTATAAGGATTCAAAACTTTTACAATATTTGCCAACTTGTTCTTTTCGTCCCGTATATTTTTAGAGACAATTTGCTTAAACGTAGGTTTTTCAACCTCCGTTTGAAATATTAATTCCTTGAGTTTTAAATCGAATTCTTTATCATTTAAAATAATTTCCCCATTTATTTCTTGAATTTTTTTTCCATACTTTAAGAAATTCTTCTTAATAAGTATTGAATCGGTTGGAAAGTCGAGATTGTCAACAATTTTTAGTGTAACATGTACTTCCGTATTTATTAAGAAATCCTTGACCGTACTATTCTCTTGATCTTTAAATTCAGAATCTTGATAAAGATTTTTTCCGCTCGAACCCAAACAAAAGTCAACCAACCTTAATACAGTTGTTTTTCCTACATTATTTCCTGTTGTTTTTTTGTTTTTTTCGATAGTTTCATCCACTATCAAATTGAGTCCTTTATGAAATTCAATTTCACGGATTACACCAAGTTTATTTTCTATTTTAAGTTCTTTTAGAAACATTTTTTTATTTTACCTTTTTCCCCTTTAGTTACTAATCCTAATATAAATAACCAGTCTAAAGTTAATGAATATAAGTTAATTGTAATTTCTTGTTTTTGATTAAATAGTGAAAATAAGTCCATATAATCTATTTCTTTGTTATTCTTGTTTGCAAGGACATCTATCAAAACTCCTCCCAAGTAATATAAGTCTCTTTCCGGATTAATATTTCTATCTATTATCATTACTTACACAGCTTTAGGAGGTTCTTCCAAAATATTACAACGCATAAACGCATCAACAATCACAATCATTAAACTAAAGTCAATTGTTTCTTGGTCAAATTCTTCTAGTTTATTTGGGGCATTGTCAATATTGTCCAATATTTTTTCAATTACTTTGTCAAGTATTATATCAGCATTTTTTCTTATTTCCTCAATATTATTGTACTCCGATTTTACACTCAGATAAACTCTTTTAATATTGTGTAAAACTAATTCTTTTTTAGTGGAACCTTCTTTTTCAATTTCTTCATAAATCTTATTGAGTTTTACTTGATAAGGCGCAAACTCTCTAATAATTGGTTCATATCTTATTATGTTATTAAACAAAATCTTTGTTTCTGTATTTGGTGCATTTTCTGTTTCAGATAAATCAAGAATTTCATCCATTTTTTTGCCAATAGTATTGATTACTTTGTTTAGAGATAATGGATGTTTTGATAATAAGTTTTTACTTGAAATTAGTTCTAGTATCTTTTTTTCGTGGTCACTCTTCCACTTTTTTAAAAGGGAAGTAGGGTAAAGTGATTCATTCTCTTTGTTGTCAATTATCACGTGATGTTCGTCACAAAGTAAAATTAGATTATCAAATCCTCTTCGTTCATCAAAGGTCATTTTTTCATCATACCTTGGACCTTCATTACTTGCTGCTGCAATATGGCAAATTTTACTAATTATTGAGATTCCGTCTTCAGCTATTAACTTTTTTGTGCAAGAAGGATTGGCACATTCGTTCCCAGAAAGAATGTCTAAACGTCTGACAGTTGAAGGTTTGTATTGTCTATCTTTATCTTTCGGTTCTTTTGATGCCATAATCTAATAAATACTGTTTTGCAAAATTAATTAATTTGTTGGTATTTCGTCTTTCCTAAAATGCCCTATAAATCACTTATATATGTTACTATTCACCTTTTAATATTTCAGTCCTCAAAATTACAACTTATTTTTCAAATCAAAAGAAAATATTTTTTTTAAAAATACATTTTCCCCAATCCCCTCCCAAAACCCCCTCCCCCCACCAAAAAAAAACACTTCCTATCATTTCCGTCGGATCGTTCGTTACTCATAAAGTAACGTTCGTTATTTCGAAAGTTTCATTCGTTATTTCAAAAGTTTCATTCGTTATTTCAAAAGTTTCGTTCGTTATTTCAAAAGTTTCGTTCGTTATTTCAAAAGTTTCGTTCGTTATTTCAAAAGTTTCATTCGTTATTTCAAAAGTTTCATTCGTTATTTCAAAAGTTTCATTCGTTATTTCAAAAGTTTCATTCGTTATTTTTGGAGAAACGTTCGTTACTCTTGAAGAAACGTTCGTTACTCTTGAAGAATGGTCTCGATTAACATTTTGTTAATTTGCAACATGCATTATAACAATGCTTTGAAAAAAGCAAAGGCTTGCTGTCCGCAAGCCTTTAATCATCAGAAAAAGTGATATTTTTTTAGTCAGGCGCCATACCCGACATCCAAGGACTCCATGCGCCCGTGCGTCCATTGGGAAGCATTTTACGTGAGCGATAATAGTATCGCTTGCCTGGAGTTTTGCCTTTCACTTCCAATTGAGCCATCGTTGTGAAGCCTAAATTAGTGAATGTTGCCCCATTGTCGGTGCTTTCTTGCCATTCGCTTACACCTCGCCCTTTCCAATAAACCACTAGCGTACCCGGTTCACTCCGCGGAAATACTCCTGTGCGTTTGTCAATGATTTGATGTAGCATAAGGAAAGAGATTTTTTTTAGGCAGGCACCACACCCGACACCCAAGGACCCCAATCGCCTTTGCGTCCTTTGGTGCCCACCTGACGAGCCCGATAGTACATGCGTTTGTCGGGCGTTTTTCCTTCCACTTCCAACACACCACCGCTTGTAGCGCCAATATTGGTGAAAGTTTCTCCATTGTCCGGGCTTTCTTGCCATTCATGTTGACCTTGTCCTTCAGCATGAACCACCTGTGATCCGGGTTCGTTCCCGGCAAATACTTTTGCTTTACGGGGTCCGCGTTTTGTTTCGGTTTTGGTTTCAAATCCTGCTCCCGAAGCAATAACGATGGCATTGGGACGGTCATCATCCATTTTAGCTTGCACCATACTCATGATACTAATTAAATCTTGATGCACCACTTCGCCTGCCACATCGGCGGCTTCCGCTGTGCCGATAGCATGCGTGGCAGCTAAAGTAATTGCAGCATCATACAGGTCGGTGTTGGTAACTAAGGTGGCTAAAGCAGTAATGATAGAGGGATAGGGAATTGTAAATAGGGGGTTGCCTGTTAATAGTTTTATCACAAGACGCGCTTTCTTGAGACGTTTTTCTGGAGAAACATTCCATTTTAATACTGCAATTATCCTTTTGATAATTGTTTCTACGGGCATACCTTTGGTAAGTCCGACTTTTCCTGCAATTGAAATTTTTGCCATTTTTTTTTGGTTTTAAGGTTAATAATTTATAATGCAAAATTACCACGCTTTCTTGGCATGAGGTAGGGAATTAATCTGAAAAAATTGCAGATTAATCTGAAAAAACAAGGAGTGTTTTACGCTTAGCTTTTCCTGCTAATCAGATTTTGTTCGCGGCAATAATCAATTATATCGGTTAGGCTGCTGAATCCCATTTTTTTCATCATTCTCGTTTTGTGCGAAAATACGGTTTTGGCAGAAAGCTTAAGTTCGGCGGCTATGGCTTTTTGTGATTTGTTGGTAGCCAAGCCCATCATGACATTTAATTCTTGAAAATTCAGAATGTCGTGTGGCGTAGTTGCATTGCTTGCTTTGTTTTTGTGCCCCTTATCATACATTCTTTCATCCATAAAATAAAGTTGTCCCCGCATCACTATTTTGATGGCTAGGAGCAGATCGTCGTATTCTATACTTTTGTTGAGGTATCCTCTAGCCCCGTTTTTTTGCGATTGTTGCATATACTGCAATTCATCGTATTGGCTCACCATAATGACTTTTACATCGGGATGTGTTATTTGCATTTTTTGAAGCACATGCAGCCCGCTGTTGTCAGGCAGTCGGATATCCAACAGCACCAAATCATAGTGATGCTCCGCTATCATGCATAAAGCACTTTTCGCGTTTGCGGCTTCGTGTATGTTGGCATCATTACATATAGTGGCGAGAGCCGATTTGATGCCATCGCGATAAAAACTGTGGTCGTCGCAGATTAATATTTTCATGGTTATTATTTTAGTTTTGGTAGTTTCACATGCAAAATAGTTCCTTTTTTTGCTCCTGCCGTCATGCGGAAAATTCCTCCCATAAACTCAACCCGATCTCTCATGGTTCTGATGCCAATGGAGGTTTTAGCTAGGATATTCTGTTGGGTGATGCCTTTGCCATTGTCGGCAACGCTAAACTCAAAACAACTTTTGTTTTGTTTGAGCTTAATGTCCACTTTATCTGCCTCTGCATGATGGGCTACATTGAAAAGGGCTTGTTTCATGATGCGAAAAATCAACAGGGCAACCGTATGATTCATATCGAGGGTAGGGGCAAGCCGGCAGGAAACACGAAGATTGTTCATGAAACCAAAGTCATGGGCAAAACTTTGGATGGCAACATGAATATCCAACTCGTTCGGCGTGTCGGGTATCAACCCCATACTCGTATTTTTCAGATTTTCACTAATAGTCGCCGTTTCATCCATCAAATTATGAATAAATCGGTTGCGCTCTGCTTCATCCTCAATAGCATGAATGGTGCTTAGTCTGAATTTGAGTGAAGAGATATAGGGTATAATTTCATCATGTATGGTTATCCCCAAATTCTTCCGTTCGTGTTCTCGCATTTCCACAATATATTTATTCATGTCCTGAAGCTCGGTATTGATGCGCTTGATTTCTACCTCAGCAAGTTTCTCCTGCGTAATATCTTGGTGAATAAACCCATATCGTTCCGGAATTGTTTTATCAGCAAATACGGGAAATGCCACAACACGTAACCACAATTTCTTATCAGGACGTTTGGAATTTCGTTTATGCAAAAAATAATAACAATCGGGGAAATAAACCACTTCGCCTTGTTTCAGACGATCAAAAAAAGGTGTCAAGCCTTGTGCTATCAATTGCGCATCCGTGAAAATGCTGTAGGTTTTTGTGGGTTTTTCTTCAAATATGGTAACGAAGGCATCGTTCACAGTTTTTGATTTGCCTTTTTTGTCCACCACCTGAACCGACAAAGGATTGGTTTCAATGATACGGTTCAATGTCTCTTCCACTAGCGTAATCCGTTTCAACTTTGATTCGCAGCTTTTGAGTTTTTTATTGATTTTCTCCACCTCTTTTATGAGGGCGATGTTCTCTTCTAAAAGGTGTGCATTTACTTTTTGCGCTTCTTCCATGATATTGGGGATTAGAATGCAAAAATAAAAAATATTTTTTAAATATTATGATTTTTAACTTTCCTGTTTCGTTAAAAACATTTTTGCCATGACTCCCTATATAGCTGCACAATAGCGAAACCTACCCCCCATAAACAACAAATTCGCACCTTTTGGGATGCGAATATGTTTTTTAAAAAAGATGTTCTTTTTTAGGGTTTGTTTAATGACTTGCGATTCTATCTTTATCAATCTAAAATCACAAATCTCTAAATTATATCGTTGAATAAAAATAGCTCCTCCATTACGAAACCTACCCCCCCCCATAAACAACAAATTCGCACCTTTTGGGATGCGAATCTGTGTTTCGAAAAAGATGTTCTTTTTAGGATTTGTTTAATGACTTGCGAATCTATCTTTATTAATCATAAATCACAAATCTAAAATCAGAATCTCTTAATGTTTGCTCAAGTAATCAGCAACTCCGTCAGAAGTAGCTTTCATACCATCTTTGCCTTTTTGCCAATTGGCAGGACATACTTCACCGTTTTCTTCAAAAAACTGTAAAGCATCCACCATGCGCAATGCTTCGTCCACATTTCTGCCCAAAGGCAAATCATTCACCAACTGATGACGAACCACACCGGTTTTGTCTATCAAAAACAATCCACGATAGGCAACAGGTGCACCCATAAATACGGCTTCACCTTCTTCGTCATAATCATAATCGCCTGCCAAAACACCATAGTTTTCAGCAATAGTTTTCGACAAATCGGCTACCAATGGAAATGTAACGCCTTTGATGCCACCTTTGTTTTTTTCTGTTTGCAACCATGCCCAATGCGAAAATTTCGAATCTATAGAACATCCAACTACGGCTGTATTTCTTTTTTCGAATTCGTCCAATTTATCTTGAAAAGCAAGAATTTCGGTAGGACAAACAAAAGTAAAATCTAATGGATAAAAGAAAAACACAACATGTTTCTTTCCAATAAACTGTGTCAATGAAAAATCATCAACGAATTCTGAGCCGTTCACAACGGCATCTGTTTTAAAAGCCGGAGCTTTTTTACCAACTAATGTACACATAATTTTTTTATTTTTTTGATTAGTAATTTAAATAGGTACTCGAATGCAAAATTACTACTTTTTTCGCTAATGCAATACAATTGACAATAATATTGTTGCTCCGAAGCCTAAAACTATCACAAAAAACTTTTTAAAATTGAAGCGATGGTTCTCGTCTGACTCAAAAAGAATCGTAGTGGATATATGCAGAAATATACCTACCACCATGGCTAAAACGTAATCAAAGAAATGAGCATATTGCGAAATAAGTCCTTCGCCGACATAATAACTTGTTATGGTTCCTAGCGGAGATGCCAACGCAAAAATGATTAATAAAATAATTGCTTTGAGTTTCGGCAAACCTGTATGCAGAAACAAACTAACGAGTACAATGGAAATGGGGATATTATGGATAATGATTCCTGTCAATAAAGTACTTTTAATTAATTCATTTTGAAAATTGCTTGACAAAGGCATCCCTTCCAAAAAGGAGTGGATGCATATCCCTATCATGATTCCCCAAAAACTAAAATGTTCGTGCTTCTCGCGACAAGGTTGATCGAGCTTTTCATGATGACTGTGGTGACCATGTTCAACGCCTTTTGTCAGGAAATCGAGCAGCAGTTGAATGAAAAAGCCCAACAAGACAAATAAGCCAATCAGGGTAGATTCAGAAGAATAAATTTCAGGAATGATCTCGACAAAGGTCAAGGATAGCAAGAATGCGCCCCCAAAGGCAAGTATCAATTTCAGGGATTTTTCACCTGTTTTAAAAAGAAATACTGAAAGTCCGCCTAAAAGAACGGGAAAAAATAATGCCGAAAATACAATTATATTCATCTGTAATTAAATTTGAAACACAAAGATACTAATTAACTCTTACGAATGGCTTTTTATTTTATGTCCCCACAGTGCATAATAAAGTATCACCAAATAACAAGGTATCGCAATCCAATACGCTTGCTGCGTACTTTGCAATAGGTTGGTCAACCATCCATATACTAAAGGCAATGTAGCACCGCCCGCAATTGCCATGATAAGCAAAGCTGAGCCCAATTTGGTGTATTTCCCAACGCCATTCAAAGCAAGGGGCCAAATCGCGGGCCATACCAACGAATTGGCAATGCCCAACAGAGCAATAAATAAAACCGTGTAGGGGATTAAAAGTCTGACGGGTTCAAAAGTCGCTAAATCAATAAAGGGAATTTCGAATCGAAGCGAGGATGGCACAAAAATAGCTGCCAAAGTAAATATTATACCCAAAACAGCACATACTGCTAAAGCTGTTTTTTGAGAAATTACTTTTGGAATTAATGCCACGCCGAAAAAGTATCCAATCACCATAAAAATCAACACTAATGAGGTGAAATATTTTGCAGAGTCCATCGCAATCCCCAAAGAATCTCCGTAGCGAATGATGGTATCGCCTGCAATAACTTCAACACCTACATAGAAAAACAAAGCAACAACCCCCAACAACAAATGCGGATAATGAAATATGCTTTTGTGCGTATGCTGTGCAGCATCTGTAACGTCATCTTCTTCAGGATTAATTTCGGGTAGATGTGCTAAACGTATCATGATGGCTAAAGCAGCCAAAAAGATTGCCAACAACAAATAAGGTACAATCATGCGTTGGGCTAATTCATCGAGCAAAGTAGTGCGTTGGGTTAAATCTGTTAACTCGGCAAGTTTGGCTTTTATGGCTTCCGCATCTTTCAATAAAATAGATGCTAATAGAATTGGCGCCAACACCCCGGCAACTTTATTGCAAATCCCCATGATGCTAATGCGCTTGGCAGCACTTTCAATAGGTCCAAGTATAGTTACATAGGGGTTAACTGCCGTTTGTAATAATGCCAAACCGGTGCCTAAAACAAATAAACCTACTAAAAATAAAAAGTACGAACGCGTCATGGCAGCAGGAATAAAAATGAGGGCACCCAAAGCCATCACCCCCAAACCAATGGTCATACCATTGCGGAAACCTACGCGTTCTAATATTTTTGAGGAAGGAATTGCCATTACAAAATAGGAAATGTAGAAGGCAAATGTCACTAAATAAGCAACCACATCCGATAGCTCGCATGCTGTTTTCAAAAATTGAATTAATGCTCCATTGAGCCATGTTACAAATCCAAAAAGGAAAAATAATAGTCCGATTAATGAAATAGAAAATAGATAATCTTTTCGCTTTTGAGCGCTGTCGTTTTGAATCATTTTAATAGGATTAGGGATAAAACAATATTGTCTGTAAACGTTTGAGTTTACAAAAATATATAAAATGATTAAACTATGGCAAAAATATTTGAAACAAACGAAATAAATTCGTTTGTTTCAAATATAAATCTTTACCGTGAAAGGAAATTTTTAGGTTGTTGAATCTTCTGGAAGCGGCTCGTTCTTCACTTCCAATTTAAAGCCTGTGCCGTGAACATTGGTGATACAAACGTTGTCATCATCTCTTAGATATTTTCTAAGACGTGTAATGAAAACATCCATACTTCTGCCTGTAAAATAATCGCTATCACCCCAAATAGATTTTAACGCAATCTCACGATGAACCAATCTGTTTTTGTTTACCACTAAAAGTTTCAACAAATCAGCTTCCTTACGAGTTAGATATTGATCTCCGTTAGGAGTTTTCAAAATCATGTTGGTGTAATCAAAGGTAAATTTGCTTAAAATAAATTTCTCCAAATTATCCATTAGAGGGAAATATGCTTTTTTCTTTACACGACGAAGAATAGCTTCAATACGTAAGCTTAATTCTTCTGTGCTAAAAGGTTTTGTGATGTAATCATCACAACCAATTTGAAAACCTTTAATACGGTCTTCTTTTTGGTTCTTCGCCGTCAAAAATACGATGGGAATATCTTTGTTAGTTCTTCTGATTTCCTTGGCAATAGTGAATCCATCTTTTTTTGGAAGCATAATGTCGAGGATAATCAAATCAAAATACTGCGATTTGAACAAGTCAAATGCGTCTTCACCGTTGTCGGCAAAGATAGTGTCATACATTAAAATTTCTAAGTAGTCTTTTAAAACTAAACTTAGGTTAGGATCGTCCTCTACGAGTAAAATCCTTGCTTTACTGTTACTTGGTGTCATGCTCATATTCATTAGTTTTAGTGTAATTAAAAGGAAAATATAATTCAAATACTGAACCTTTGTGAAGTTCACTTCGAATAAGCGTTATTGTACCACCATGGGCATCCATTACAGATTTGACATAATACAAGCCCAACCCAAATCCTTTCACATCATGTATGTCGCCTGTATGAACTCTGAAGAATTTTTTAAAAATATTTTTATGATCCGACATGTCTATGCCTCTGCCATTATCTTCAACCATTATAGCAATACCGTCCAATTTATTTACTGTGGAAACCTTTATATGTGGATTTTCTTGTGAGTACTTAATGGCGTTGTCCAACATATTGGTGATGACATTGATAAAATGGAGTTCATCAACATTGACTAACGATTGGTCGGCATTAAGTTCGGTAGTTATAACTCCTTGCTTTTCTTTTATCATCAGATTAAAGATATCCACAGAATTTTCTATGACTTTATGCGCTTCAACAGGAACAGGATTGATTTCAAGTTCTCTTTTATCAAGAAGAGTGATTTGCAAAACCTGTTCTACTTGATTCCGTAAACGTAAATTTTCATCATAAATGATATTCGCATATTTTCGTATTTTATCGGCATGCCCGGAAATATCACGAGTCATCAGCATTTCGGAAGCTACCGAAATAGTAGATATCGGCGTTTTAAACTCATGTGTCATATTATTGATAAAGTCGTTTTTCATTTCAGAAATCTTCTTTTGTCGAATGACAGCAAATATGACATACAAAAATGAAGTAATCACGATAAAAAGAAAACATCCCGACAACACCAACAACCATAAAAACATGCGGCGAATAATCAAATGCTTCTCATTCGGAAAATACACCGTCAAATACAAGCTTCCGTGATATATACTACTCAAGTTAACTCTATGTTTTGAATCACAGATGGCTTTATAATGTTCGGGCATGGAATTGCCATATAGAATTCTGTTTGTTGTGGTGTCTATGATAGCAAATACATAATCCTTTTGCGCCTTAAAACAACCCAATTCATCAACAAGGAGGGTGTCTATTCCTAATGTTATATCTCGAAGTAATAACTTTTCGGAAGAAATAGTGTCGGGCTTTTTTGCCATCGAATCGCTAGGATTCTGAATAGCTTTCTTTTCCTTTTCGTAGAAATCAACATGATCCACCACATTTGATAAGCCCTCAGCCACCATATTGTCGAACTGTTCCGAACGAAGACGGATGGCTCGATTTATCCATACAAATTGCGACACAACAATTCCGATAACAGAAATTGTTGTTATAAGCGCAATCAAATATAGAAAATTCTTTTTCATGATACAAATGTAAATATATTTACTCTAATAAGTCAAATGTTAAAATGTTTAACCTATATTTAACAAGGGTGTTTTTTCGAAAAACCTCTTGAAATCCTTATGTTTCTAGCGATTTGTAGATTCTATTTATGAATTATGTCTTTGATGATTTTTTATTAAAAATTTTATCGCAGCAATTTTTTAAAGAACCTTTGAATCCAAATTAAAGTTCCTTTTAAAGGAAAATATATTTATCCATTCACCGAAAACTTTATTGGCAATTACAACTCTTCGAAAAAATAATATCTGTGTTGGGCAGCATATCCAACATGCGTTTTTGTCTTTCGAAATTGATCGCAATTACACGCATATCCACTACTTTCAATGTGTTTTTCAGTTTTGTGATTTCGTCGGGGAATACGCGAATCATATTTCCCCATAAATCCATATAATTCAGTTTTACAAGATTGCCAATTTCGGGTGGCAAAACCTCTATATCATTTAGATTCAAAATTAAGGATTTCAGGGCAACCAAATTGCCTATGGAAGACGAAAGCATTTTTAATTTATTTACGGAAGCATCAAAACTGCTCAATTTCACGAGCAAACCAATCTGCGGTGGCAAATTATAAATCTTATTCTTTGAAATGTTCAATATAGTTAGATTCACCAAATCGCCAATGCCCGGTGGAATTTCTGTTAGTTTATTGCGCGATAGGTTCAAAATCTTTAGATGAACCAATTTGCCAATACTATCCGGTATTTCTCTTATCCCGGTCCCCGAAAGATTTAATTCCTGCAGATTCGTGAACATCAAGATTTCGGAGGGAAAAGACTTCAAATGCTGATTCCTCAGAATAAGCCTATACACTTGCTTCGGGTTTTTCGTCGCCAATTCGAGCGACGTATAAATCGTTTCGTTTGCCAAAGTAATCGAATCCGAGTTTTGAGCTAGAGACACGTTAATATTGAAAAGCAATATCCAACAAACGATAATACCCATATATATATGTATAGGTTTACTCATAAAGTTTTTTCAGAACCATTTCCTTATCGCGATCCAATTGATGAATAAGTTCAGGGACACTATCAAATTTCACTTCGCTGCGTATATAATTTTCAAAAATCACTTTTATAGTTTGCCCATAAATATCTCGATCGAAATCAAAGATATTTACTTCAACGCTTAAGGTGGGATTTGCAAATGTTGGATTATAACCAATATTACACATACCATTATATATAACGCCATCGACCTCAGCCTTCACACCATAAACGCCATTGCCGGGAATAAGTTTCAAGCTATCACCCATTTTAATGTTCGCGGTTGGGAAGCCGATTGTTCTGCCAATTCTGCGCCCTTCTACCACTTCACCTGACATAGAATAATGATAGGTAAGCATGGCATTTGCTTCTTCAATAACATGATTTTCGATTAGGTGTCGAATCTTGGTGGAGCTTGCCACAATATTGTTTTCCGACTGCCCTGCAATTTCTTCTACCTGATAGCCATACATTTTTCCCATTTCCAACAAGGTTTCATGATTCCCCGAACGTTTGTTGCCAAAATGATGATTGAAACCCATTACAACATATTTGCAATGAAGAGCTTTAGCCAAAAAATCTTTCACATATACTTCATAGGGTGTAGCCGCAAACTCTTTGGTAAAATCCACCACAAACACATTGTCTATGCCCAACTGTTCGAAAATCAAAAGTTTTTCGTCCAATGTTGTCAATAGTTTTAATTTAAAATCATCCATGGCAAGTGCAATTCTTGGATGCGGTTCAAACGTAATCACCACCGATTGCAATCCCTGTTCTTTTGCAATAGTTGTCATGCGATTTAAAATGGAACGATGCCCTTTATGTATGCCATCAAAAGTACCTGTCGAGACCACAGAAATAAAATTCTTTGGTATCTCTTTTGTGTTTCTAATTATCTTCAAAATTTCCCCGAATTAAAATATTTCTGCAAAATTAAAAGATATTTTTGACGAAAAGCCTTTTTTTATTTTTAAAAATAGTATTTTTGTAGATTATTTTTTTTAGCATAGTTTTCAAGCTAACAAAAATAGGTAACATTTCTAATTAAACTAGTAAAAGTAATGGCTGTAAAAAGTAATGGAAAAGTTCATCAAATCATTGGTGCTGTTGTTGATGTAATTTTCGAAAAGGAAGAAGATCTTCCTAAAATTTATGATGCACTCGAGGTAAAAAAGGAAAATAACGAGATCCTCGTCTTGGAATGTCAACAAGATATTGGCGAAAACACTGTTCGTTGTATCGCTATGGACTCCACCGACGGTTTACGTCGCGGAATTGATGTTATCAACACAGGTCAGCAAATTTCGATGCCGGTAGGTGACCATATCAGAGGTCGCTTATTCAATGTGATTGGTGACGCAATTGATGGAATTGGTCCCGTGAGTAAAGAAAAAACGTATAATATTCACCGCGAGCCCCCAAAATTTGAGAACCTCGCTACTTCAAAAGAAGTTCTTTACACAGGTATCAAAGTTATTGACTTAATTATTCCGTATGCAAAAGGCGGTAAGATTGGTTTATTCGGCGGTGCCGGAGTAGGCAAAACTGTTATCATCATGGAGTTAATCAACAATATCGCCAAGAAATATGCAGGGATGTCTGTTTTCAGCGGTGTTGGAGAGCGTACTCGTGAAGGAAACGATTTGCTGCGCGAAATGATTGAATCAGGTTTGATTAAATACGGCGACAAATTTGTGGAAGATATGGAAAAAGGCGGATGGGATCTTTCTTTGGTAAATACTGAAGATTTATTAGATTCTCAAACAACTCTCGTGTTCGGACAAATGAACGAACCTCCCGGAGCTCGTGCACGTGTTGCTCTTTCAGGATTGACATTGGCGGAATATTTCCGTGATGGCGATGAAAAAACAGGTGGTCGTGATATCTTATTATTTATTGATAATATTTTCCGTTTCACACAAGCGGGTTCTGAAGTTTCTGCTTTGCTCGGACGTATGCCTTCTGCTGTAGGGTATCAACCTACTTTGGCAACGGAAATGGGTATTTTGCAAGAACGTATCACTTCTACGAAACGCGGTTCTATCACTTCAGTTCAGGCTATTTATGTTCCTGCTGATGACTTAACCGACCCTGCTCCTGCAACAACTTTCTCCCACTTAGATGCCACTACGGTATTGAGTAGAAAAATTGCTGAAATCGGTATCTATCCTGCTGTGGATCCATTGGATTCTACTTCACGTATCTTAAGTCCCGATGTAGTGGGCGAAGAACATTATGAAGTGGCTCAACGTGTGAAATTTATTCTGCAACGTTATAACGAGTTGCAAGATATCATCGCTATTCTTGGTATGGACGAACTTTCTGATGATGACAAATTGACCGTTCAACGCGCTCGTCGTGTGCAACGCTTCTTGTCGCAACCTTTCTTTGTGGCTACACAGTTCACCGGTTTGGAAGGTAAATTCGTGAATATCGAAGACACCATCAAAGGATTTAAAATGATTTTAGATGGTGAAGTGGATGAATATCCTGAAGCAGCATTCCACAATGTCGGTACCATTGAAGAAGCTATCGAAAAAGGCAAGAAACTTATCAGTCAAGCATAATTCATCTAAACAAAAACAGTATGCTTATAGAAATAATTTCACCTGAAACCACAATCTTTTCCGGAGAAGTTCGCCGCGCGAAATTCCCCGGGAAAGACGGTTCCTTCGAAGTGCTCAACAACCACGCGCCTATTGTTGCTGTTCTGAAAAAAGGCAAAATCCGATTGATTGATATGCAAAATCAAACCACTTTTTATGAGGTTAACGGTGGCGTTGTGGAGATGCAAAAAAACAAAATCATTGTATTAGCCGAATAGTTCAATAATAATTTTATGGGTGAACGTATATTAAGCAAAATAGGTCCTGGTGTGGTTACCGGCGATGACCTTCAATATGTATTTAATAATGCCAAACAAAACCAATTTGCCATTCCTGCCGTCAATGTGGTAGGCACCAACTCCGTCAATGGCGTTATGGAAGCGGGCAAATTAGTAAATTCTCCCGTTATCATACAGTTTTCTAACGGCGGTGGATTGTTTTATGGTGGTAAAGCTCTTGACAATGCAGGCGAAAAAGCTGCCATTGCCGGTAGCATCTCCGGTGCCATGCACATACATCAAATGGCTGCATACTATGGCATCCCCGTTATTATACACACCGACCATGCCGCGCGCAAATTGTTGCCGTGGATAGATGGTTTGTTGGATGCCGGCGAAAAGTTTTATCAGCAACACGGCAAGCCTTTGTTTAGTTCGCACATGCTCGATTTGTCGGAAGAATCGTTGGAGCAAAACGTGGAGACCTGCAAACGCTATTTGGAGCGCATGAGCAAAATTGGCATGACTTTGGAAATTGAACTCGGCATCACCGGGGGCGAAGAAGATGGCGTGGACCATAGCGACATTCACAGTTCGCGGCTTTACACGCAACCCGAAGATGTGGCGTATGCTTATAAACAGTTGAGCGACATCAGTCCACGTTTCACCATTGCGGCTTCTTTTGGTAATGTACATGGGGTGTATAAACCCGGCAATGTGAAACTCGAGCCTATCATTTTGAAAAATTCGCAACATTATATTCAAGAGAAATTTCACACAGCGGCAAACCCTGTAAGCTTTGTGTTTCATGGCGGCAGCGGCTCCGAACCCGAAAAGATTAAAGAAGCGATTTCCTACGGCGTGGTGAAAATGAATATCGACACCGACACCCAATGGGCATATTGGGAAGGCGTGTTGAAGTTTTATAAGAAAAACGAAGCTTATCTGCAAGGACAGTTGGGCAATCCCGATGGCGAAGAAAAACCCAACAAAAAATACTATGACCCGCGTGCTTGGTTGCGCGATGGCGAAAAAACTTTGGTAGAAAGATTAAAGATAGCCTTTCAGGATTTGAATGCTATTGGGAGGAATTAAAGAAGTACTTGGAGTGCCTAAAGTATTTAGTTAAAAGTTATAAAGTAAAAAGGCTTGCTGATGGGCAAGCCTTTTTGTTTTTTTGCAATACTCGTGGGAAACTTTGTCCGTTTCACAATTCTATTCCTTCTTTAGTAACGTTTTCATAAAAAGGTGATTTAATTTGTTGCTCTTCATGAAACGTAATGGTATTTTCATCTATTAATTAATGCATGCCAAAATCCCCAAATGATTACCAACGAATTAAAAGTTACAAAGTATTTGAGCAAATACCATGCCTCCGGGAACTCCGAGTTCGCCATTGTTGCTTTCGTAGCGGGCAGCAAACCAAACAAAAATTTTCTCCTTTCCTGACAAATCAACACCTTCGAAGTTTACAGCTAAGCGTCCTCGGTAGGCATTGGCATAAAAAGTCAATTCATGGACACTTTTTGGTGGTTGTGTGCCAATATAACGATATACTTTTACAAACTTCATACCTTCAGGCAATCGAAGGCTAGTGGGCGTATTAGGATTAAATACTATGAGTACCATTTCTCCCAAAAGATTTTTCTGAATAATGACTGTTGGCTGTAAGGCTACCGTAGAATCACTTTTGCGATGTCCTGACTTCTTAGCAAGAGGAGTGCCTAGTTTAATATTTGCTACAGCCCAATCGCTATATTCGCCGTGAGCTATAATTTTAAATAGCAAACGGTGGCCACCCACATCATAGCCTGCATATTCGCGCAATGTTTTAATCGTGATTTTTATCGTATTCCTTTGTCCGGTGGTAATGGTTTTTTTATTTGCATAGGGTTCCAACAAGGGAGCCACAATTTCGCGCATGTTATGCCAAAAAAGACTTTCTTCTTCTGTCCAATGCCAATCTTGCCATTTGAAAGTCCCAATGCCGCCGGAACCTTCGCTACGTTGTAAATCATCTAATGCCATAATATAAATTATAGCTTCATAAATTTTCTGAGGGATGTTTGTGTTTGCCATACTGTTTCGTTTTTAATTGCTAGTATTCTGAATTTCTATCTGTTGTTATTGTTAATTAAAAAAAGAACCACACTATTTATGTAGAACGTGTTCAACTATTTGTAGAAGGTGTTCTACGCTTTATAGAACATGTTCAACTTTTTATAGAACATGTTCTACATTATGTAGAGCGAGTTCTATGTTTCGTAGAGCGCGCTCTACTTTTTATAGAGCGAGTTCTATTTTTCGTAGAGCGTGCTCTACGTTTTATAGAACGTGTTCTACATTTTCTCGAACTAGTTCTACGTTGTGTAGAGCGAGTTCTACGTTTCATAGAACAGGTTCTATATTTTGCAGAGCTTACTTTGTGAAATTTAAGACACACTCCACACTTTTATCAATCTTTTCAAAAAACAATAAAATTTGTACTGTATTATTTCACCTTAAGTGAGTTTCATTTACAATACGTATATTATTGCTATAATGTTTCTGAAAAAATAAATACACAAAATTATGGAAAAAATAGTTCAGTTGCGCATTTTTAGTAAAATATTTTTTATTATGCACACTTATTTTGAAATAAATTGTGATACTTGAATATTTGATGTAAGGAAGGAGGATAGAAACTTGAGACGGAGCGCCAGGGATACAAACAGTAAGTTGCTTTTTTATGATTAATGGATAAGGAAAGACATTCTTATAATGAACGCTGTCAGTTATTTTACTACTTCAAACTTCCATCCTCTTTTAGCTTTATAATGTCGAGTAGCTGCTAGTTTGATTATTCCTGCGGGTAAAAAACAAATAACTTCAACAAATATAACCGCAACTAAAACTAAGGTATAGGTCATATTGTCATACCCATTTACATCGTCGCCGTCCTCATCATATTTTAGTGGGAAAAATCGATTTTTCAAGGATAACAGAATTCCTGTTACCGCTATGGCTGATACCCCCATTACTAAAACATCACCCCCTCGATGTTTACTAATTTTTCCAATGTCATTTATTGCAATACGCTCAGCGTTTACCATTATAAATGAATCCGAAATAGCCTTAATGCGTCCTTTCGCATGGAATGTATCTGAAATAGTTTCTAAATATACTTTTTGACCGAGTTCAAAAGAAACTTTAGCTGTTTGTTCCTGTCCATTTTTAACTTTTGTTCTTTTAGCTATTAAAACGTTCCTATGTAATAAAGTGTCAGTTTTTCCTTGGTGCGCAATAGAATCAAATTGTGCTTTTTGTAATAATAGCGCTTTGCTGTTTTTATCAATTATCCAATTCTTTATCTGCGTTAAAGGCATATATTCATTCCGAATATCTTTTTTAAATACCATAGTATAAAAGATATTTTCACTATTCACTAATGTTATTTCGCAATGTATTGTATCGCCTTTCAACGTAATAATTTTGTCATTATAATTTTGTGCAAACAATAATGAAAACTTCATAACAAGCAGAAAAATCAAGACTCTTTTCATAACAAACGATTTAATTTATGATGCTAGATTATAGGATATAGCTTAAATAATACCTTATATTTTTCAAGTTCAATTTGGATATTATCAGAATATACTTTGCTATTTTTGTTTAAAATCAAATTTCTTACCTCTCAAATCAAAAATCAAAAACCACTTTAGATTAGACCGTGCCTATATCACCAATGACCACAAATGACTATTAATGACCACAAATGACCATCAATAACAACAAATAACCATCAATGACCACAAATGACCCATTACTTCAACCCCTTCACATTCGGTGCTCCAGCAATAAAATCTTTCAAATAAAACGGCTCGAAATACGCTGTATTTTCAAACTCACTTCGATTATATCTTTCCAATGCTTTCGGAATCATATATTGTGCTGAAAGAAAAACATCATCAATAAACTGAATCTTTTGAACACCTTCAAATAAAGTCTTGCATTTTTCGGCACCATCGCCAAAGCAAAGCAGAGAATTCTCTTGAAAATATTCGGAAAAGGATTCGGAAGTAATAATTTCGGCAGCAGTGGGTTTAAGTTCATTTAAACTTAAGTCGAACAAAGCATAATACACCTCCATTCTTCGAGCATCTATCATGGGGCAGAGCAATGTTTTGGTATCGAAGTCATGGTCGGGATGCAGCACGCCTTGTGCCAACGAAAACAAGGTATTCACCGAAAGTAAAGGAATGTTCAGCGCATAACAAATGCCTTTGGCTGTCGAAACGCCTATGCGCAAGCCGGTGTAAGACCCCGGACCTTTGCTAACCGCCACTGCATCGAGCTGATGGATTTGCAATCCCGCTTCAGTCAAAGCCTCTTGAATAAAAACCGTAATCATTTCCGCATGCGAATTCTCGCGCTGCGTTTCTCTAAGAGCAAGCAGCCTATCGTTAT
The DNA here is from genome assembly GCA_903862465.1 of uncultured bacterium. Classification (GTDB taxonomy): domain Bacteria; phylum Bacteroidota; class Bacteroidia; order Bacteroidales; family CAIWKO01; genus CAIWKO01. The sequence goes on from CAIOYH010000010.1 coordinate 33,651, forward strand.
CCGATAAAGCTACCGAACACGATCTCGTTGCCGTTTCTAAATGAAGAATGATTGCCACTAAAAAATGTTCTTACTTTTTTTCCAAGAAGAGCTCCTTCTTATCCACCTTTTTCACCACCGAATTATCCTTCAGACTTTTGCTGATGGCATTATACGGTGCTGTAACAATTTCATCGCTTTCGGTGATGCCAGTCTTGATTTGGATATACATATTATCTTGTATGCCGGTTTTGACCTTAACCATTTTCACTTTGCCGTCATTATACACAAACACATACTCTTGCGCAGCCTTATGCTCTTTCTTAGTGTCGGCTTGCTTTGCCTCATCCGTTTGTGGTTTCTCGTCTTTCGTTTTGGCAGCCGCTTTGGCAGCCGAATCTTCTCGAACCGTCACAGCTTGTATGGGAACCGAAAGCATATTCACCACCGTTTCGGTTTGCACATCCACCGTTGCCGACATGCCCGGACGGAAAGGCGAAGAATTGGGTCGTTTGGCATCCAACAAATCCAAATAGGTTTCGCGCAGGATTCGAATCTTTACATTAAAATTCGTCACTTGGTCGGTGGTCAAACCTGTCACATCCGCCGAGTTGGCAATTTCGGTAACGATACCTTTAAACTTCCGATTGAGATACGCATCCACATCAATAAGAGCCGTATCGCCAAGCTTCACGCGAACAATATCGTTTTCGTTCACACTCACGTTCACTTCCATTTCATTCAAATCAGCAATACGCATAATTTCCGTTCCTGCAAATTGCGTAGTACCCACCACACGTTCGCCTTGTTCGATACTCAGCTTGGAGATAGTGCCATCCACAGGCGCAAAGATATTGGTCTTCGAGAGGTTGGTGGCAGCTTCTTTCACCGTAGCATTCGTGCTTTGCACATTATATTGAGACGCTTTATAGGATTGCTCGGCAGCAGTAACTTCTTCTTTAGCGACTTCGTATGCAGATTTAGCGGCATCGTATTCCGATTGCGAAATAACCGTTTGCTTCCATAGGCTTTCGTTACGTTCAAAACTCAATTTCGCATTGATATATTGCGCATTCACTTGCGCCAAACGCGCTTTGGCATTGGCTTCGTTGGCTTTTTGCGAATTCAATGCCGCCTGCATCTGTTCGTAATTCGATTCGTAAATGTCAGGTTTTATCTTTGCCAACAAATCGCCCTTCTTCACCTTGTCGCCTTCCTTCACCAACAATTCCACCACTTCACCCGACACATCAGGCGAAATCTTAACTTCCACTTCGGGCTGTATCTTTCCGCTAGCAGAAACCGTCTCGATGATGGTTCGTTTGACTGCTTTTTCTACAGCAACTTCAATAGTTTCTTTTTTGCCGATGCATCCTGTTTTTTTGCCAACAGCAAGTAGTATTACTAAAACAATTACGCCTATGATGGAATAACGTATGATTCTTTTCTTTTTCATAAAATATATTTCTTACAATTATTAATTCAGTTTAAGAGGTTTCCCTTGATAGAAATCAAGTACTTTGATGCGAAAAACATAGTCATATTTCGCTTGCAAAAGCTCCGATTGCGCTTTTACTAGATTGTTTTTCGCATCATTATAATCTATGGAATTAAGCATACCCACATTGAATTTCTGCTCGGTATATCCAAAAGATTCCGTGAGCGCATCCACCGATTTGGTGCCGGCATTATATCTGTTTAAAGCAGCTTTCGCATCGGCATAAGCTTGTTGTATGGTTTTAAACAAGAGGTTTTGGGTATTCTGCAAACTTAATTGTGCACTGTTCAATTGAACTTTCGAACTGCCAATTGCGGTTTGCGTTTGCCATTTATTGAATATAGGAACGTTCAAATATAAGCCTATGGATTTATTTTGATTCTTATCAAGCTGATCCCAAAATTTTGTTTTTGTGTAGTTATAATCGAAGGTTGGGCTGTAAACATTTTCACCTGACGCTGTATATCCAATCAACTGTTGACCCGAAAGAGTATAACCTTGCATTGTTTGACTTGCTCCACTATATCCTGAACCATACGAACTATTTAAGGTAAGCGATGGGCTAAACATACCACGCGAAATTGCCAATCCTTTCTTTGCAATTTGCACTTTCAATTCTGCACTTTTAATTTCGGGTTGTATGCCCAATGCCTTGGCATAAATCGCATCCACTTGTTGCATCAAGGAAGATGCATCAGGCAGAACCAAAACAGGTTTCACAATGTCAAATCCTGTGGTGTTTTGCAAATCCAACAATTGCGCCAAGGTCAAATATGCCATATCCAATTGATTCTGTGCATTCACTTTTTGTAACTCATCGGATGCTTCTTGCGCTTGAATCGTAAGTAAATTCCCTTTTGCTATGGTTTTGGCGTCAAAAAGCTTTTGCGTTCGTGCCACTTGTTGATGCGTAATTTCTAATTGATTCTTAGCGATTTCCAACAATTCTATGTTATACAGCACTTGCAGATAAGCAGTGGCAATGGTCAACGAAATATCATTCTTTATTTTATCCAAATCATATTTACTCGCCAAAAACTCAATTTGCTTTTGCTTCAAACCATTCAACAATTGAAGCCCATTGAACAAGGTAACATTCGCGCTCAAATAAAAATTATCCGATTGCACCGTTTTTGATGCAAACTGATTGGTGTACATATCCACCGTTTGCCCATTGTTATAGACAAGCGAGGCACTTCCGTTCACCGAAGGAAACAAAGCCGCAATACTCTGATGATATTGAAGTTTCGATAACACAGTGCTCAACTGCTGTTGCTTAATCTGTATGTTATTGTTCAAAGCGTAGCTGATGCATTCATCCAAGGTCCACACTTTCTGTGCAGAAACTGTCCCTTGGTAAGAAACAATAATGACTAAAAAATAAAATATAACTCGTTTCATGATTTCAAAATAAAGTACAAAGATAAATCCTTTACCGATGATAAATGTAAAAAATGTGCATTTTCTTTTTATAAAAAGCAAAATAACGAAATTTGTATGTATTTTTGTATGTTTATTTTATAAAAATATTTAAGACACATGAAAATTAAAACCCTGCTCCTCTCAACTGTATTGTTTTTTACTAGCTTATTTGCCGTTTTGGGGCAACAAAAATCCGTTGCAGACAGCCTTGATATTATCAATTACAACATCAATGTCAACCTAGTACATCTAGCAACGCATCGGATTTCGGGTCATACCATTTTGAAAATAACCCCAAAAGTAAACAACCTAAATCTAATCAAACTCGATTTATTAAAACTCCCACCTGATTCAATTTTTTTTGGAACAACAAAAATAAATTCTTTCACCTACAATGATACCTTGATTCGGATAAACCTGCCAAGTCCATTAAATGTAAATGATACTGCTTTGCTCACCGTTTTCTATCAAGGAAGCCCCGTTATGGATGGTTCAGGATGGGGTGGCTTTTATTTCACGAGCGATAGCAGTTTTGCTTATAATTTAGGTGTTGGCTTTCAAGCCGTACCCCATAGTTATGGCAGAGTGTGGTATCCTTGCATTGACGATTTCACAGAACGCGCCACCTACGATTGTCATATCACTGTGAAAAGTGATAAAAAAGCCGTTTGTGGCGGCACCTTGATGTCTGTGGTTGATAATGGAAACAACACCAAGACCTTTTATTGGAAAATTCATGCGTCCATTCCTTCCTATCTTTCTTCTGTTGCCGTTGGCGATTATGTTCCCGTAACCGATACCTTTAATTCTATGACGGGGCACATCCCTATCAATATCTATGTCCGCCCGTCCGACACCACCAATGCAAAGAATTCATTCATCAATTTAAAACAAATACTCGCCATTTACGAAAATCGTTTTGGTCCTTTCCGTTGGGAACGTGTTGGCTATGTTGGTGTGCCTTTCAATAGTGGTGCGATGGAGCATGCCACCAACATTGCCTATCCTTTGGTATGCATCAATGGGGCATTAACCTACGAAAACTTATATGCCCACGAATTGTCCCATCATTGGTTTGGCGATTTGACCACCTGCACCACTGCCTTCGACATGTGGATCAATGAAGGTTGGGCAAGCTATTGCGAATCCATCTACAAAGAAATCCTTTACGGAAGAGAAGCTTATAAAACCAACGTCCGCGACAATCATCTCAACGTGATTCAAACGTCACACATCGTGGATAGCGGCTATCGCGCAGTATATGGTATCCCAAGCCAATTCACCTATTCCACTACCGTTTATGACAAGGGTGCCGACATGGTACACACCCTCCGAAACTATATTGGCGATAGTTTATTCTTCAATACAGTAAAAGCAATGCTGAACACCCATGCTTTCAACAATATTTCTTCCATAGAGATGCGCGACTTCATGAGTACCTACACCGGCATCAATCTAACCGACTTCTTCGATGCATGGATTTTCAAGCCGGGCTTCCCACATTTCGCCATTGATTCATTTAAAGTCACTGCAACCAACCCTCAAACAAAAGTGCGTGTTTGGGTGCGACAAAGACTCAATCATGCCCCTGCCTTTGCCAATTCCAATCGTATCGAAATGACCTTCGGGAAAAACTCTTGGCAATTCTTCACCGACACCATTCAATTCTCCGGGCAATTAGGCAGCAAGGAATTCACCCTGCCTTTTGTCCCTGATTTTGTGATGATGGACTACAACGAAAAAACCTCCGATGCCACCACCGACATGGCAAAGGTGATTAAGATCACAGGTGTTCAATCCCTCCCCGCTTCCTTAGCCCTCATTGATGTCTCCGCTGTTCCCGATTCCGCTTTGGTGCGCATCGAACACAATTGGGTAGCTCCCGATCCCTTGAAAACGCCGAACCCCGATATTAAACGTCTTTCCGACTATCATTATTGGAAAGTGGACGGCATCTTCCCTGCCACATTTTTCAGCAAAGGCAGATTCAAATATAGTCGCGTAGTGAATACAACTTCAGGAAATCTCGACAACATTTTGTTGCCCTCCACCCTATCTGTTGATTCACTTATAATATTGTATCGCAAATCCACCGCTTACGATTGGGCTGCAGTTCCTTTCACCAAAGCGGGCACCGTCAACACAGGCTATCTCATAGTGGACACCCTGCGCAAAGGAGAATACACTTTAGCTGTTGGCAAACCCTATCATGCAGGTATAAATAAAATCTCCGAACCCGTCGTGCCTTGGAATGTTTATCCCAACCCATCCAATAATTCTTTCACATTTTCGTTTAATGATACGGATAAAGCAATCATAAAAATCTTTGATTCTACAGGCAAACAAGTGGAAACACTTAAAGTTGGCAACCACAATCCCATCGTTACGTGGAACGCCAAACGCTTGCCTTCAGGAAACTATGTAGCGGTACTTTATTCCGAAAACAATACCATTCTTGCTAATAAAAAACTCGTCCTAATAAAATAAATCGCTCATGAGGTTTCTTTTTGCTTGTTTGTTCAATCTGTTTGTCTTGAGTCCGATATTTGCTCAAAACAAATATCTTATCAAACCCGAGAATGCTGATTGCCAAAAAGCCATCGAAATCAAAGATACCATCTTCGGACCCACCAATGCACCCTCGGGCTATGGAAACGTGATGGAAGTTTCAGGCGATAAAAACAGCCTCTATAGCTTCGAGCAAGAACACAACACCGTATGGTATTTTTTCAAAGTCAAAAACGATTGCCTCTTAGAGCTCGACATCATCCCCGTCAACAAAAATGATGATTACGATTTTGTTCTCTATAAATATAATGGAAAAACCTTCTTTTCAGACCTCGCCGAACATAAAGTCAAACCCGTACGAACCTGTATTTCTCGAAACGACAAACAAAACGCTAGCATCACAGGCTTATCCAAAACCGCCACCGATGAATTTATTCATTCCGGTCCGGGGGCTTCCTTCAGTAAAGCCATTGACGTACGAAAAAACGAAATCTATTATTTGTGTGTTGACAATGTCTATCCCAAAGGCAATGGTCATACCGTCTTGTTGCACTATTCAGGCTGCAGAAAAGTGGAAACCGTAGTGCCAAAAAAGACAAACACCCAAACGCCCATTAAAACTACCACCACCACAACACCAACCGCATCACTTACCATCACCGCCGTGGACAAAGACACAAAATTGCCCGTCAAAGCCAACCTAAAGATTTATCCTAAAACCAAAGCCGAAGCCGCTCCCGTCTTAGTATTCGACAGCGTATCGTCTTGCGTTGCCACTTTGCCCACCAATGCTTCTTACGTAGTGAAAAGCGAAGCCAACAATTACTTCGATAATGCGCAAAGCTTCACGCTGACGGGAATAGGCGCTACCATTCCGGTGAAAATTGAGATGAGTCGTATCAAAGTAGGACAAAACATCGTGTTCGAAAACATATTGTTCTATTCCGGGCGAGACATCTTTCTGCCCGAATCCCATGCGCCTTTAGAAGTAATAGCCTCCACCATGAAACGCTACCCCACCTTGAAGATAGAAATACAAGGTCATGTCAATTGCCCCTCGTCTGTGCCCAATTGCGAAGAATTGGAAGACGGCAACATGCAATTGTCCGTTGATCGCGCTAAAGCCGTGAAAAATTACCTTGAAAAACAAAACATCGCCGCCAATCGGATGACGTTTAAAGGCTTTGGCTCTTCAAAAATGATATATCCCAATGCGCGCAGCGAGGAACAGATGCAGAAAAATCGTAGGGTGGAGATTATTGTCATGGGTGTACAGTAGAGACACAAAATTTTGTGTCTCCATAATATAACAGATTTCCCAACAAATCACTTCCGCCGCGCCTTCGCAAACGCATTTCCCTCTCCTATTGATAAATTAAACAGACTAAATGTAAGATTGATGCGTTATTTTCTATAAATGATATTTGATGAGAATAAAGCTTATTATCGTTGTCTGTTTTATGGTAGCATTGTTGTTTACCTCATGTGCATGGCTTTTCAATGGTTTGGTGCTTCCAAATCAGTGCAAGAAATGCAAAGTGATTGATAAGTTTACCAACGAGGTGGTTTGGAGCGATGAAGGTTGTGGAAGTGCTATGACTCATCTTGAAGAAAATGCCAAGGTACAAGCGTATGACTTGAATGCACAAAGTGCAGTGGCACGCTATGAAGTTAGTTGCGATACGTGGACAGGTTCGAATTAAAATTAAGCTTTATATTCATTGTACATTAATGTTTTTTTTACAACAATATGTGTCTGCCCGTTCAGCTGAGGTTCCACCTCAGTCGCCCTTATCTTTTTAGGCTCTGCCTAAATCACATGAATCTGCCAGGTTTTCAAAATCTTGCAGATTTCATTGCTCCCCACTTGACTGCCTAGCCATTCGCGCCCTCCTGCACAATCAAATTCATCCTACAAGTCGCGTCCCGACTAAAACTATTGTGTTCTAATGTGCCTATTGTGGTAAAATAATCATATCTAATCATAAAAATCAGCGTCATTAGCGTTCCTCCTCAAATCCGTCTCATCCGTGTTCCATTTCCCCTCCAAAAAAAATGCCTGAACATATCTATTTATATTCCGCCATGTTATAGCCCCTTATTTCAAGGGGTTGGGGTTAAAAAAACAATCCAAAAAAAAGAGCCTGAACACCCCGTCCAAACTCCTTTTTTACTATTTTCAAATTAAATCTTAATTCAAAAATCTAAAATCTAAAATCTAAAATTTCCTAATCCACCACTATCTCAAAATTAAAATCATTCGACCTTCCCCTCACAATATGTATATGTGCCAAAACAACCACTTTCCCATTAAACACACCGGTCAACACATCATTCCCGTTTCTCACCCTTGCCAAAGTAGCCAAACCTTCCCAATTCGTGCTAGCTGTTTTCTCTGCTTTAGTCAATGTAAAAACTACACTTTCCATCGCCTTGCCCGTACCTTTTTCCGAAACGCAAATATTCACATACGTATGATGCACATTCACCGCAGGAATCTCCATCGCAGTCATTACCCTATCATAAAACGCTTTATTACTCTTTTTATAGGGCTTCAACAACATCTTCAACTGCTCAATCAATTTCCTAACAGGCTTAAAACTCTCCACAAAAGCTTCCGTCAATGCAGGCGACTCCTCATGTTTCGCATCGCTCGTACCCTTCACCACGCCAAACGCATCAATCTCATCCTGCAAATCCTCAAGCATTTCCTCCGTAACATCATCTCCCAAATCTTCCACATTTTCCAACATAATATCATGCGCACTTTGCGCCAAAGCTTGGCAAGCCACATCCGCCAACGAACTATAATCCGTTTCATTCACATGCAATGTATCCGCTATATCTGTCTTACCCAAATCAGTCAAAGCCACATGTGACAAACCCGCATAAGTAGAAACAGTGTAGCTCAATTCAAGCTTTTTCTCTTGTTTCAATTCGCTATAACCGCTATTATCAGGAAATGCTGCGGCTGCCGCCTGCCTATTCGCCAAAGTTGCCGCCTTATATTGTCCAAACTTTGCATTTAATTTCACATTATTTGTATAACAATCACTATCTAGTCCCATTTGGGTCTCCGTAGCCTGATTACGGGTCATTTCAATTTGTTCAATATTATTCATAACTCGTCTTTTTTTGTTAATGATTTTTGGCAAAAATAATACTTTTTTTGATTCCTACGAATAATTATAGAAAATATTTTTATCACTATTTAATATTCTGTCCCACTGTTATATATAACATATAATAAATTTGTTTTCGTCAAAACGAGTCAATTAATTAATCGAATTAATGTTCATTTTTCCCCTGTTGATGTCCGTTTTTTTCCACGTGATGTGCATTGATTCTCTATTGATGTTCATTTTTTCTCCGTTGATACTGATAAGTTCCACGTTGATGATGGTTAGTTCCCTGTTGATGCTCATTAGTTCTACGTTGATGTTCATTTTTTGCCCAATGATGTTCATTAGTTCTCTATTGATGTCCATTTTTTGCCTGTTGATGTTCGTTTTTTGCCTGTTGATGTCCATTTTTTGTCTGTCGAACTATGTTTGAAATCTTTCAAAATTCACTTAAAAACGTCTATATTTCACATATTCACCGATTTACAACAATATTGTCAGGTTTAACATCTTATTGTATCATTACCCATTCAATTTCCACAATTATCCCCATCAAATAACCAAATCAATTGAAATATTTAGCCAATCAACCAATTTGCCCAATGACCAAAAATGACCATTAATGACAATAAATGATCTAGAATTAACCAATCAACTAAAAGTAAACAACAAATTGGCGAAGAAATTCCAAACCATGACAATAACGATGACGAAGAGCTTAGAGAGATAGAAGTTCTTTTGGAATTTGCTAACCAATATCCATAGAAAGAAGGTGCTAATGCCAAGTCCGATGAGGGAGATGGCGAAGAAACGGAAGTATTCGAAAGCGATTTCGGGGTTGGTGCTGTGGAAGGTCCAAATGCGGTTGAGGAAATAGTTGGAGGTGGCTGCAACGGTGAAGCCACAGGCGTTAGCGACGTATTTTTGTATCTTGAGGTATTCTTTGCAGATATAAGTGATGCCAAAGTCAATAATCACGCCCGAACAGCCGACGATTCCGAACTTAAGGAACTTGAGTAGGAAGGCTTTGGTGAGATATTGAAACATGATGCGGGCGGTTTACTTATGGTTTAGGACTTCGACGGCTTTTTCGAACACTTTGTCGGCGGGCAACACGGCGGGATAGTAGGCTGCATCGTCGAAGATGTTGCGTCCGATGGCACCCTTGATGAGTGCTTTGAGGGTGGTTTCGGCGGCTTTGATGCCTTCGTCGTCGCGTTTGATGCCATTCTTTTCGGCGAAAGCGATAAATTCTTGGAAGATGGCGGGCGTCACGCTGAACTCCAACAAATATTTTCGAGCATTGATGTAGCATCGTAGAAACTTGCGATGGTTGTCGGCATAGTCGAAGCCAAAGTCGTAGATGAGTCCTTTGTTGAGGATTTTGCGATAGTAGTCAGATAGGAATTCGGTTTTGTAGGGCACGTAGATGTCGGGCATGATGCCGCCGCCGCCATAGACGATTTTGCCGCCAGGGGTTTTGTATTTGATGGTGTCAGCTAGGTTGACGCTGTCCATGGCTTCGGCTTCGTCTTCCACGAGGCGTTTGTAGAAGTCCATGTAATATTTCTCGTAGTCGCCGGAATAAGGCTTCTGAATGCAGCGACCGGTGGGGGTGTGATAGCGTGCGACGGTGAGGCGAATGGCAGAGCCGTCGCCCAACTGAATTTGTTCTTGCACCAAACCTTTGCCGAAGGAGCGACGACCGATGATGGTGCCACGGTCGTTGTCTTGGATGGCGCCGGAGACGATTTCGGTGGCGGAGGCAGAGAATTCGTCGATGAGGATGACTAAATCGTTGTTTTCGAAGAGCCCATCGGAGGTGGCGTAGTAGCTTTTCTTGGGACGATGGGAGCCTTCGGTGTAAACAATGAGTTTCTTGGCTGAAAGGAATTCGTCGGCAATGTTGATGGCAGCATCGAGATAGCCGCCGCCATTGCCGCGCATATCGAAGATGAGTTTGGTCATGCCTTGCTTGGTCATTTTGCTTAGCGCCGCATCTATTTCATCGAAAGTGGAAGCCGAAAACTTGCTGAGTTTGATGTAGCCGATGTTTTGGTTGACCATATAAGAGTAATCCACAGCGTTGGTTGGGATGACATTGCGGGTGATGGCAAAGTCGTAGTACTTTTTCTCCGACTTGCGATAGATGTTTACATTAACAGTGGTGCCGCGTTTTCCTTTGAGGCGCTTCATCACGTCCACATCTTTAATTTTGACACCGGCAGCGTTTTTGCCGTCAATCTTCACGATGCGGTCGCCGCCCAAGATGCCCAACTTTTCGGAAGGACCACCGGGGACGGTGTTGAGCACGGTGATGGTGTCGTGAATCACGCGGAATTGCACGCCGATGCCATCGAAATTGCCCATCAAGGGGTCGTTGACATCGTTGAATTCGTCGGCACTGATGTAGGCTGAATGTGGATCAAGAGTTTGCAGGAGGCTGTTCAGCGACTTCTCGGTAAGGTTGTTTTTGTTGATGGTATCCACATAATCGTTTTGGATATAATTCATCACGTCGTTGAATTTGTCGTAATGATTCGACTTAAAGGAAAAGAGATTCCCTCTGCCGTTTAGGGCAGGGATGAGGGTTGTACCAAGAAAGATACCCAAAATCAGCGTAAGCGCGAAAAAGATGGGCAAGTAGATAAATGGGCGTTTGTTTTCCATAAATGGAATGTTTTAAATTAAAAACAGGTTGCCAATAAAGCATGTTTATAGGGCTTTAAATGACAACCTGTTCGAATGTACCCGAGGCCGGAATCGAACCGGCACGAGTGTAACCTCATCGGTTTTTGAGACCGACGCGTCTACCAATTCCGCCACTCGGGCTAAGATGTGATCAGAACGTTTTGTTTAAATTGGTTTGCAAAAGTAGTAATTAGTTTTAACATAGCGAAAGAAAAAATAATAATTCCGCTAAATTATTTTTATAGCAAGGTTTATTATGCCTAAACTTATAAGGTTTATTGCATCTGCAAACTATATATATTCCATCTTCACTATAACTATATTTCAAAGAAAACACTACTCTTTTATTATTTTTCTGCATAGAGAAGTCGTTCCGTTGGATAGTTTCAACACATAGATACCTGCGGGAAAGTTCTCGGTGGAGATACGAAGTTTGTCTAAGATTTTGTTGATATAAAGCACTTCGCCGATGGTGTTCATCACTTCAACCGTCAGGATGTCCTTGTTTCCATCTATCATGATGTTGACTTCGTTGGTAACAGGATTGGGGAAAATGCTGATGGCTTGGGCGATTTCGTTGAAAGCGATGCCCGCATTGGTCACGTGTAAGATGTTGGAGGTGTCGGAAGGGCATCCGCCAACATTGACAATAACATAATAATCACCGTTCACGGTAATGGTGAAGGTTTGATTGGTGGCACCACCGATGGCGCCGCTTTGGCTGTACCATTGGTTGCCTGTGGTAGCACTCGAATAGAGCACGCCACCTACTTGCGTGATTACAGGTGTTGGTGGTGTGGCGGGAGGTGGATTTATCACTACAGATGAAGGTGTCGAGGTGCATCCTGCACTATTGGTTACGGTGAAGGCATTGGTGCCCGGGGTAAGACCCGACAAGGTGATGGAGGTTCCTGATCCTGACATATTGCCGGGATTGATGACCCACGTTCCTGATGCAGGTAAGCCTGACAGCAGCACGCTCCCCGTGCCAACGGTACACGTAGGTTGGGTAATAGTTCCAACGATAGGAGCCGCAGGAACAGCAGGAGCCGCATTGATTACGATATTAGAAGTTGGAGGGGAGGTGCATCCACGTGCAATAGTCACGGTGAAGGTATAAGTTCCCGGAGCCAAACCTGTGATGTTCTTGGTGGTTCCCGAGCCTACTATGTTCCCCGGATTGATGGTCCAAGAGCCGCTAGCGGGTAAGCCACTCAGGGCGACACTTCCTGTAGGCAAAGTACAGGTAGGTTGTGTGATGGTTCCAACTGTTGGTGCAGCAGCCGCTGCTACTACCGAGCCGCTTGCCGTAACAGCAGCACTCCAACAGCTACCGTTGTAGGCGCGTACCCATACGTTGTACGTACCCAAGGTGGTTGCTGTGGTGAAGGTGTTTGCCGAATTGGATGTTTCGGTGCCCGTTGCGGAGCTAACCCAATAGCAGGTGCCCGATGCGCAACTGCCTTTGGTGAAGGTGACTCCCGTGCCAACGCATTGGGGACTATTGCTCGTGATGGCTCCCGGAACGGGTGGCGCTTGAATCACTATAACAGTGGTGGTGGTTGATGTGGCAGAGTTGCTGCCTGCCGGACAAGTGGAGGTGCAATAATAATACGTGGTATCTGTTAGTGTGGGCGAGTTGAAAGATGTGGTGGTTGCTGAGGGAACAATCGCAAAGTTGACATTGTTTGTCGAGGAATACCATTGGTATAATATGCCCGTTTCCGTAGAAAATCCAGACAAGAAGATGTTGCTCTGACCTGAACACGCGATGGTGCTTGGGCTGCACATGGCTGTTCCGGCAGGAGGTATGCCTATTACGGTGACGCTTGCCGTATTCGATGTGTCGGTCAATCCGCTATTGGTGCAGGTGGATATGCAGTAGTAATATGTGGTGGTCGTTATGGAAGGGGTGGTGTAGCTAACGCCATTGGCACCGGATATTAGGTTGAAATTTACGTTATTTGTTGACGAATACCATTGAAAGGTGATGCCTGCATCGGTAGTATAATTCGTTAAGGTGAGTACGCTGTTGCCGGAACAAACACGCGATGTTGGGTTAGCCGTTGCCGTACCAGGGGAAGGAGCTCCCGAACAAGGGGTAACAATCACCGTATAATGCAACACAACTTGTCCGCGAGCGCCCGCGCCGCCCGACACATTGCTTTGCCATGAACCTGCACCACCGCCGCCGCCGCTAGGTATGTTGCCTGCTGTGCCCGCTCCGCCTGTGAAAGAGCCTATCCAACCCGTGCCGCCATTACCGCCTGCTGTTCCTGTGCCCACACTGCCGCCGGCACCGCCATTCGCTGTTCCCGTGCCGGGACCGCCAGTGGAGCCGTTGCTGCCATTGCCGGCACCGCCGCCGCCGCCGCCGCCCCAACTCGTGGTGCTCACCGTGCCTACAGAGCCATTGCCGCCCGTACGATTCAGCGTGCCGCCTGCGCCTGTGCCGCCTGTACCTGCTAGAGCATTACCGTTGTCAACATTGGTGCAATGTCCGCCTGTGCCGCCTAGGGCGCTGAGGTTGAATCCTGTGCCAACGAAAGTTGTTGTTCCTCCGGTTCCTCCGACAGCCGTGCCGCCGCCTGCGCCTGCGCTTCCACCCGTGCCTACCGTATAGTTGAAAACCAATCCCGGTGTCACTGCTGCCGTTGCTGCTGCATAGCCGCCGCCACCACCGCCACCGCCTGTGGTGCCGTAGGTGCCTGAACTTCCCGATGCACCGCCACCGCCGCCACCGCCGCCTTGACATTCTACGGATAAGGACGTGACGCCTAAAGGCACTGTCCACGAACCGGATGTGACAAGTGTGACTGTGGTTTGTGAAAATGCGCCTAAGCTAGCTATCAACATGAATAATGCTGATAGGAATAGGGATTTGCTTCGTTGCAACATGTTTAAGATGCTTGCAGATGAGCTGAGAAATGAAAAGAGACGGTTTTTTTTCATACGTTTGTGGATTTCGGTAAGGTTTGATTGGTTTATTTGTACACTCGTTTCGAAATAAAGAGCAAATATAGTGATTATTTCGGAATGATTATATTGATATATACCCATATTAACATCAAAATAAACATAAAGCTAGAGGGTTTAACGGCTTAGGCATATCGCATAAAAAGCAACTTTAACATATCGCCCTGCGAAATAGATAATATGCTCATCAAAATCAACGCAGGTTTAACTACTACGAATTACGAATGAACAAATTACGAATAGGGGTAAAGCAGGCTGCTATTGTCAGGTATATTAACCACTTCGAATTACGAATAGGCGAATTACGAATGCCACACCCCTTGGTATTTGGAGCTTAGAATTTGGTTCTTGGGTCTTGGAATTTGGGTCTTCTCCCTTGGTATTTGGAGCTTGGAGCTTGGAATTTGGATCTTAAACCGTCATCCAACTATTAACCGCCTCGCCCTACTTCTCCTGTCCCTTCTTCAACAAATCGCGTATCTCCGTCAGGAGTGCTTCTTCCTTGGTGGGAGGTTTGTTTTCGTTGGGGGTGATGGCTAAATCCTTGCGTTTGCTGATTTTCACCATAGCCTTAAGTATTAAAAATATGGAAAAGGCGATGATAAAAAAATCAAACAAGGTTTGCAGAAAGCTCCCTATTTTGATAGCCACTGCCGCTACGGCTCTGCCCGATGTGGGGTCTATATGTGCCTCGCGCAAGGGGATGACAATTTCGTTGAAGTTCACCCCGCCTATCAGCAAGCCAATGGGCGGCATGATGATGTCGCCGACTAGGGAGGTCACTATTTTGCCGAATGCCGCCCCGATGATGATACCGATGGCGATGTCGATGAGGCTGCTTTTGAGGGCGAAGTCTTTAAATTCTTTTAATACGCTCATGTGGATATAGGTTTTGGTTAGTGGGTGTAAAATTACACAGAAATTCGATATCGCGCAGCAAAAAAATGATTATCCCACGCAAATTGCTGTTTTATATAGGCATAAAACAACATAAATCGCTGCGAATCCATCGCAGATAACAAGCAAGAGCTTTCGTCCTGCACAAAAGCTCTTGCTCGTTGAGTTTAGCTTATCGGCAAAATTTGCCGAATGCTCCAATCCCCTGCCAGTTCAGGATGTTGGAGATTAATCCAACGTCCCCATAAGTAAAGCTCAAAGCCGGCAAAGTCTTCCGTCAACTCTATACGGAAACGTGTAGAAGTGACGATGGAAGTGGTAGTCCCATCATTCGGACCACTACATTTTTCTTTTACCAAGCCTTTGTATTCTTCAGGAATATCAAATTTGCCTTTTACGACAGCATGGCGCAATTCCAAAGCGTTTGCACCTTCAGGAAGCGCGTGGCTTTTGGTTTCGTTGTCTATACGGGCTATTCCCTTGAACACACCATTAGGATGCGGAGTGGCAATCACCACACAATCATCACCAATTTTAGTTGTTGGATGTGTTATCACCTTTGTCAAGCCGGTCTTCCTATTGAAAGCGGCTCTATCCTCATTCGTCCATTTCTCTGCAGGAATATTATTGACAATGAGAATAAGCAGCGACTTAATATCGCTTGTTACGTTACGCAGATTTGCTGATATTACGGCGGGTTTTCTGCCTGTAGCTTCATCATATTTCTTTTTACAATAGAGATAGGTGCCTACGGTTGTATCATCACCATATAAAGCTTGAAGAAGGCTTACACGGGTGGATAATATACCGAGTCGCGTAGCGTTTAAAACGATATAGGCTACTATTACGAATAAAAAGACCTGCCACCCGGGTATGTTTGTTGGAAAAGTTTTCTTTGTCATTTCTTATAAATTTAAAATGGTTTGTAGTATTATTGAATTTACATAAGCTCGTAAGCTTAGGTTGTAATCTATACTTGGGGATTTCTATCCGATGTTGGACTGCGGATAAAATGAGATAGATATAAACTAAGGTAGTTCTGTATCAATATAGTATATATCGTATAGCGTAGGAATTGCATTGCATAAAGCTGAAATTGGGTTGAAACTAGCAAGAATTTGACCGGAACTAGCCTGACTGAAACTGGAACTAGATTGACTGAAACCGGAACTAGCCTGACTGAAGATGGAACTAGCCTGACTGAAACCGGAACTAGCCTGACTAAAACCGGAACTAGCCTGACTGAAACCGGAACTAGTGTGACTGAAGATGGAACTAGCTTGACTGAAACCGGAACTAGCCTGACTGAAACTGGAACTAGCCTGACTGAAACTGGAGCTAGCCTGACTAAAACTGGAGCTAGCCTGACTAAAGCTAGAGCTAGCTTGACTTGAGCTGAAGCACAGCTAGCTTGTTCAGAAGCAAGGCTGATGAAAGATAACACAAGAATACAGAAACTGAAAATCCACCCCTTCAATCCAAACAAAGAAATACTGTGAGCCGATTTAGCTCCGAAAAAACCCTTACACGACAAAAGCCTTCCCCTAAATTTAATTTCCAACCCAAGCTTACTCATACTTGAACACGAATTAAGTTTTACAAAGATACTACAAATCATCGAGTAAGCAAGCTTTATTTTACTTATTTTCACTTCACAAAATAGAAGCATTGATATTTAAGAAGATATAAACGCCTAAAATATGAATAAAAATAGGTTTATATCGATATACGAAGATTTAATTATAACTTCAGGTGCATTTATACAAGCTAAAGGTGATGTAATGAAGACTAAATTTGGATTTAGGTACTGAAATACCGAATTAAGGTATATAAAAGATAGAATTACACACTTTATTGACGATTTATTTGTCTTAATGCTTATATATATACCATCATGTCCTTACAATAGCTTTAATGCATTTCATAGAAAGTAAACTCAGGGGCTAAAGCCCTACAGTGGGGGTGATAGTTGCCCTCCTAGCCTAAAGGCTAGAGTTACTAAAAGTCTCTTTATCTAAGTAATATATATATTGAATAGCCCTAGCCTTCAGGCTAGGGATTAATGAGCCACAAGAATCTAGGGACTTTAGTCCCGAATTGCACTTCTAACTGTTTCAATACATTTAAAGAAAAGAAACCAACAACCTACACCAAAGCCGTCCCCGTCATCGCTTCGGGCACTTCTATGTCCATCAATTTCAATATAGTAGGAGCCACATCCGCCAATCGCCCGTGCCGCAACGTCTTGAAATCATCATCCAACAGAAAACACGGAACGGGGTTACAGGTATGCGCCGTGTTGGGCGTGCCGTCCGCGTTTCTAACATGCTCCGAATTGCCGTGGTCAGCCGTCACCAGCACCGTGTAGCCGTTTCTGCGGGCGCAATCCACCACCCGTTGTGTGCAACCGTCCACCGCCTTCAATGCCGCCAAAATCGCCTCCATCACCCCCGTATGTCCCACCATGTCGGCGTTGGCAAAATTCAAACAAATGAAGTCAAACCGTTGACTATCCAACGCTTCCACTACCTTTTCCGTTACCTCCTCCGCGCTCATCTGCGGTTGCATATCGTAGGTCGCCACCTTGGGCGATGCCACCATGATGCGCTCCTCCCCTTCAAAAGGCAGCTCGCGTCCGCCCGAAAAGAAGAACGTCACATGCGGATATTTCTCCGTCTCGGCTATACGCAACTGTCGTTTGCCAGCCTTGCTAATCTCCTCGCCCAATGTATGTTGAAGGTCGTCGTGATCAAAAACGATGTGGATATCCTTAAACGTATCGTCGTAGCGCGTCATCGTCACATAATATAGAGGTATCGTCCGCATCCCCGCCTCGGGCATGTCCTGCTGTGTCAGCACCTTCGTGATTTCCCGCAGGCGATCTGTGCGGAAATTGCAACAAATCACCACGTCGTCCGCCGCTATCGTCGCCATCGGAGCGCCCTGAGCGTCCTCCAACACTATCGGCAGGATAAACTCATCCGTAACGCCTTCATTGTATGATGCTTTTATCGCTTCCTGCGCGTTCTGCGCCCGTCGTCCAACGCCCTCCACCATCATATCATATCCCACCTTCACCCGCTCCCAACGCCTATCGCGATCCATCGTATAATAGCGTCCAACCACCGTTGCCACCCTCGCACCCGTCTGAGCCACATCCTCTTGCAGCCTCTTCATATAGCCCAACCCGCCATGAGGATCCGTGTCGCGACCATCCATAATTGCGTGTATAAACACCTTATCCACAGCGGCATCCTGCGCCAATTGGCACAACTTCGCCACATGCTCCTGCTCCGAATGAACCCCACCATCCGAGATAAGCCCAATCAGATGCACGGCTTTTTTCTCCGCTTTCGCGTAAGCAAATGCCTCATTCAGAGCAGGATTCTTGCGGATAGAGTCGTCGGCAATGGCTAAATTGATGCGCACCAGGTCTTGATAAACCACCCTGCCCGCGCCAAAATTCAAATGCCCCACCTCCGAGTTGCCCATCTGCCCTTCGGGAAGCCCGACAGCCAAACCCGAAGCATCCAAGGTGTTGTAAGCAACAGTTTTATCGTGATGCAGTCCCCGAAAAAACGGAGCATCAGCCTGATAAATCGCATTGGCGGCATCCGCAGCTCCTTCGCCCCAACCGTCCATAATGATGAGTATGACTTTCTTTCCGTTCATAAGCCCATATATTTAATTAATATCCTGTTTAGATGCGCTCTAGCCTGCCTTCCAGCGATTCGTTTCGCGTGCGCATCCTCTTATTTCTTCACAAAAGTAACCGATTTTGTGTCATAATTCAGCCAATATTTGCCCTTCTCCACCTCCGCCAAATCAACCTCGCTCCCCATGCCTTCCGACACGAAATTGCCCTTCATATCAAAAATCTCATACTGCGTATCCGTCGAAAACACCAGCTTATCAGTCACTTTGTTTGACTCCAAGGTAACCTCCGCCGCCTTCGACGTATATTTCACTACCTTCGAATACACCGGATTCCCATTCGCATCATTCCGTACCACGCGCAACTGATTCACACCGCTATGTTGGTTATAACTAAACAGATACTGATCCTTCCGCAGCGTATCACTCACACTCACCTCCCCCACTTTCACCCATTTATTCCAACGAAACTGTTCCACCACAAAAGCGTCGTCCGTCAAATCCCCCTTCGTAACCCACACTAGCGCGCCGATCCTATCCATCTTCATCGAAACATAAGAAAAACTCTCACTCACCTGCAACGCCTTCGGATTCACCACAGTAGGCTTGCAACCATCCTGATATTTAATCACCACCGTCACATCCTCGCCCACCTTCAAATTCAGCTGCGCCAAATCAATCTCAAACGCATTCGACTCAATTTCGTCCTGCGTCGCTCGGTCGTTCACCAGCACCTGATACACACAAAAACCCTTGCCCGCCGAGGGATTCAGCACGTGCAGATTGTAGCCGTAATACGTCCCACGAAGCACCAATTCCGCGCCCGACACAGCCAAACCCATGCCCAGCACCACTATCATCAAAATCAACTTTTTCATCATCACCTTCATACTATATTTGTCCAAACCACAAACGTACGAAATTTTTAGAAACCCACGCCATTTCGCCCGCAATTTTTATCAAAGAATATCAACACCCTTCAAATTAACCACTGATTTATAACTCTTTATTCCACTTTCGTGAGATGCGCCGATAGTCCCATCTCGGTCTTCCCGAATGCTGACCGCAGTCCGCTTCGCCAGCCCTACCAACTCAATGTGATACGCTACGCGAAGCCTTGCGCAATTGCCGCAGACGGGCATACTTAATGTAATTGGCATAAGCCGAGATGCGCGCAATCACCAAACCAGCGGATCCATCCAGGAAGCCTAACTTCAGGACATACATCTTAAAAAACTTCATCGCGGGCGAAATCCAGACTTTCAGGAGCATGGCTTTTCTTCCTTCGGCGAAATACGCTTGTGCCGCAATCTCCGAGAACTTCGCCACTTGATTCAAATGGTCTTGTATGGTATAGAACGAGTAATGCAAGATGTCGCCTTCCAAAAACCCCAACGAGCTGTCGGCTGTCATTTCATACTTATCGTGAGGGTTCGTGCCGCCCCATTTTCCTTTGCGGCTGTCCCACAAACGCAATTTCCTATCGGGATACCACGAGCTGTGGCGTATCCATTTCCCGCAATAGTTCGTCAAGCGATTCATGCTGTAGCCATCATGCTTCCACTCCTTTTTGGCTGCTGTAATAGACGCCTCCAAGCGCTCATCCAACGCCTCATCCGCATCCAACGAAAGCACATGCGGATACAGCGCCTGCGTAATCGCCCAATTCTTCTGCTCTATATGTCCGCCAAAGGCATGCTCCACAAAGCGGGCACCCTTCTCCAAACAAATCGCCTTCGTCTTATCCGTAGAAAAAGAATCAACCACCACCACATCGTCCGCCACATCCTTCACAGAATCCAGGCAGCGCGCGATGTTGCGCTCTTCGTTAAAGGTAATAATGACGACAGATAGTTTTGAGTCCATGGTTCAAATTGAGGAGCAAAGGTAGCGATTATGCTAAAAAACGCTCAATATAAAAAGTTATTATAGGGATATATCTTAGCGTGCATCGTTTTCACTTCGTCGTAGATGAGCGTCTTCAGTTCATCAAAGTGGATCTTCTTGGTCGCAGAGATAAAGATGGCAGTCCCGGGCTTTTGCGCCATCCAGGTGTTCTGCAGTTCCTCCAGCGAGAGATTCTCTTTCCCGGCGGGCGTCAAATCGTCCTCGTGTTTTTTCACGTAGGTGTAGTTATCTATCTTGTTAAACACGGTGATCATCGGTTTGTCGTTGGCTTTGATGTCGCCCAAAGTCTGATTCACCACATCCATCTGCTCCTCGAAGCCGGGGTGGGAGATGTCCACCACGTGTATCAACACATCCGCCTCAAACACCTCATCCAAAGTGGACTTAAACGACTCTATCAGCGCATGCGGCAGCTTTCGTATGAACCCTACCGTGTCCGACAGCAGGAAGGGCATATTCTTCACCACCACCTTGCGCACCGTAGTGTCTAGCGTGGCAAACAGCTTATCCTCAGCAAACACCTCCGACTTGCTCAGTAGGTTCATCAGCGTGGATTTACCCGTATTGGTGTAGCCCACCAACGCCACGCGTATCATCCCCGTGCGGTTCTTCCGCTGCGTGATTTTCTGCTTATCAATTTGTTTCAGCTTCTCCTTCAGCAGCGAAATCCGCTCCTTAATCACCCGACGGTCGGTCTCAATTTCCTTCTCCCCCGGACCTTTCATCCCGATACCGCCGCGTTGTTTCTCCAAGTGGGTCCACATCCCCGTGAGGCGTGGCAGCAGGTATTGATATTGTGCCAATTCCACCTGAGTGCGGGCGTAGGAGGTGCGTGCCCGATAGGCAAATATGTCTAATATCAGATTGTTGCGATCGATGATGCGGATGCCCAAGGCGCGCTCGATGTTGCGTATCTGCGATGGACTCAGCTCATCATCGAACACCGCGAGGTTGATGTCGTTTTCGAGGATATAGGCGCTGATTTCCTCTATCTTTCCCTTGCCCACGTAGGTGCGCGGCTCGGGCATGTTGAGCTTTTGCACAAATTGTTTCACGGGTATGCCGCCCGCCGTCTTCAGGAGGAAAGCAAGCTCGTCGAGATAGGCAGTAGCTTGCTCCTTATTTTGTTGTGGCGTAATCACGCCTATCAGTATGGCGCGTTCGGTCTTCAGATTTGTTTCGTTCAATGAGTAGGTAGATTAATAAATTCGTTGTTAATTGGTAATGGGTATAGGGTAAAAGGTAATTGGTATGTGCTTAATCATTTATAAATCAAAATTCATAAATCTTAAATCAAAAATAAAAAGACTTCATTTTTTCTTGTTTCCGCTAGAGAAGAAAAACATCGCGATGGCGCCAAACACGAAGAACATCGCCACAGGATTGTCCTTGTTGAACCCGAAGCGCATCACCACTTCATAAATACAACCCAACAAAAGAAAGAGCGCAGACACCACCGTCAGGGCACTCTTCTTCATGAACGCACCGATGAACAGCAACATGCTGAACAGCGCGAAGCCCGCGGCTATCCAAAACGGAATGCTGTTGAAGTCGGGCGAGCGCAAGGCTGAGAAGAACAAAACATAGACCATCACGAGCAAAGCAATGCGAAGCATCCACGTGGATAAGGCGAAAAAAGCTTTAACAGGTTCCATACATAAAAAGATTTGATACAAAATTAATGATTCTGCGGCATTATGCAGCAAAATTACTGAAATATTTGTGATGTCAGGCGAAAAAAGTTTCAGCGGCAGTGCATCTTTCTGCAAAATTATTGTGTGCCATGTCGGTGTTATGATGTATCTTTGCTGCATTAATCCAAGAAAAAAGATGTCGAAACTAGTATTAGATTTACACGAGATATTCAACAAAGGCTATAAGATAGACAAAGCCTTGAACGATATCATTGAAGAAGCCATTGAGCGCAAGATAGATTGGGTGGAAATCATCCCCGGCAAGGGCAGCGGACAATTGAAAAAGAAAGTGCTGCGGTTTCTCGACCAAAAGGAAATCAAAAAGCTATACCACCGCATTGAGAAAGACCGCGACAACTTCGGGAAGATATACGTGTATTTCCGTTTCGTTTAGAAGGCTTTGAAGCCGATGATTTCGCGTATCTCGCGCATGGTTTTGGCAGCGCTTTCGTGGGCTTTTTCGGCTCCGAGCTTCGCCACTTTGCGCAAATAATCTTTATCCGCAGCTAGACCACTTATCTTTTCGGAGAAAGGCGAAATGTAAGCTACCATATCCTCCGCTAATTGCTTTTTCATATCGCCATAACGTATCTGACAGGTGTTGTACAGTTCCTGAAAATGCAGTAAGGTCTCAGGCGACGACACAATCTTCATCAAACCAAAGATGTTTTCTATCGCTTGCGGCTTCGGTTGATTCGGCTCGGTAGGTCCTGCGTCGGTGGTGGCTTTCATGATCTTCTTGCGGATGGCTTCGGGCGTGTCGGCAAGGAAGATGCAGGAATTTTCGTTCTCTGATTTGCTCATCTTGAGGCTGCCATCCAAGCCGGGCACTTTTATCAAATCTTCGCCAAAGTTGAAGGCAATCGGCTCGGGGAAGTAATCCACTTTATACAAACGGTTGAGGCGATTGGCGAAGGTGCGCGTCATCTCCAAATGCTGCTCTTGGTCTTTGCCCACGGGGACTTTGGAGGCGCGATGCAGAATGATGTCAGCCGCCATGAGGGTGGGATAGGTGAGCAGTCCGGCATTCACATTGTTTGGTTGGGTGCGGGCTTTATCTTTGAATGAGGTGCAGCGTTCCAATTCCCCCAAATAGGCGTTCATGTTGAGGAAGAGATAGAGTTCGGCGGTTTCGGGCAAGTCGCTCTGCACATAGAGTGTAGCCTTTTCGGGATTGAGACCGCAGGCGAGATATTCCACCAAGACGTTGCGGACATTGCCATGCAAATCAGCGGGGGTAGGATGGGTGGTGAGTGAATGATAATCAGCAATGAAGAAAAAGCAACGATGCTCGTTTTGCATCTTGACAAAGTTCTGAAGGGCACCAAAATAGTTGCCCAAATGAAGGTTTCCGGTGGGGCGTATGCCACTAACTACAGTTTCCATAATGTGAGATTAAATATTTTGCAAAGGTACACATTTTGAAAGAAATGGGAGGGGATATTTTGATGTATTTGTCAATTAGTGGTCATTAAGTGGTCATTAAATTGTCATTTATGGTCAATACTATGCTCCTAGACCCAAACACCAAGATCCAAGATCCAAGAAGGAAACCACGGAGACACGGAGACCACTAAGGATCACAAAGAAGACCAAAGCCCAAACACCATATTCCAAGAGCCAAGAAGAAACCACAAAGACACTAAGACACAAAGGTGCACAAAGAAGACCCATAAATTTGGAATGGTAGTCGGGGCGCGACTTGGAGTCGCACTCCGACTTGCTATGTGATGCGGGAAGTGAAAACTGATAGGCATTTAATGTACGCTACTTTCAATCTAATGCACACTACTTGCCATAAAACGCACATTGATTGTCTTGAATTAATTAAGACATTGCCATACATATCAGGCATTTGTATGATGTTAGACCTTGATGTCAGGCGACAAAACCAAGTCTCACTTGGAGGCATGCTAAACAAACAACAAGATTTCTACAACAATTTACATGTAACCTTTTAAAATTTAGAAACGCTATTTATCAACCAAATAGCGTTTCTTTTTTTTTATTCCTTTCAGAAAATAATGAAGTGATAGCAAAAAACAAGCTTCACACACGTCTTAGGGATTAAATGATTGAATTTACTAATTAAATGATAGGTGAAAATAATCACATACGATGTTCAAGTAATTAAGTAGCCTTATAAAATTATTGAATGACGTCAGAAAATAATTGAATGAGATGTAAGCATAAAAAATGACGTGTTAAGACAAATAAATACGAAGCAAAAATAATTAAATGATGCTAGAAAATAATTAAGTAGGATGTAAAAATAATGCACTACGATGTAGAACATAAAAATAGGATGTAAAAATTACTAACTGCTCGTATTTGAAAGGGAAGACGTGTCAGAAGACAATTATATACGATGTCTTAATAACTGACTACAATGACTTACTCTTTAACTCCTATCATTTAATAAGGAAGTCATCGCAGTCAAAAACCGGATAGCAGTAGTGAGTTGTTTGATGGCGATGGTTAATCCTTAGATGGCAGGAGTTAGCTTCTTGATGGCTGTAGTTAACTTCTTGATGGCAGTAGTTACCTTCTTGATGAGATAAGATTGTTGCTTGATGATAGGAGAAGATTATTGGATGGGGGGATTTTATTTTGGGAGAGGGATAAAGTGAAAGATGAAAAAAAATGTATTTTTTGTTTTTATTTGGGAAATGTTATGTACTTTTGAAGTCTGAAATAGAAAATCAATTAAAAAAGGGATTACCAATCATTCCTAGCAGAACCTTTAATGTCATTACGATGAAAAAATATATTCTCCTGATAGCTTTATTGTGTGTTAGTAGTTTATTATCAGCCCAACCCTATAGGCTGAAAGATACAATAGTGGTTTTTAAGCTTAAGTTTGAAACCTCAAACGGGATGATACTAAAATATGTACCGTATAAAATCCCAAGAAAGCTTAGATGGACTGACAAACAAAACGTGATGCACAGAGGGGTACTCCGAAAAATCAATGTAAGCTATCTGCTGCTTGATACAACCCGGGTGTATCCTTCCGATATAAGTGCTCTTGTAATGACGCATTTTCCTGATTCCTGTCATTATACGTACCGAAAAACCAAGCCGGTCATATACGATAGT
Organism: uncultured bacterium; assembly: GCA_903862465.1. Taxonomy (GTDB): domain Bacteria; phylum Bacteroidota; class Bacteroidia; order Bacteroidales; family CAIWKO01; genus CAIWKO01. Next base: position 59,099 of record CAIOYH010000010.1, read on the forward strand.
AACGGCAGGTTTACCATTATGAGTTATTACGACTTTCGAAATCTCATGAAAACCATATCGTTTTCCAACACACAACACCTTCCGAATCCTTTTTTCAAAAACATTTCCACCGAAAAATATGTTGCCGATTTGGAAAGGAAAAGACTGCGCAGGATTGAACATTTTGCTGCCCTCGACACCTGCCCCTTGCGCTATGGTTTAAAAACCAATCTAGTGAGAGACCTCCTCAATGAAATCAATCTGAGTATTGAAATTCCATTAAAACGAAACTTCTGTATTGATGTGGGAGTCGGTATTTTATACTCAAGACCTTATACCGAATCCGCAAGCTATGATATGGCTTTTGCCCAATTCAGTTTCTTGAAATCTTCCAATCAATCTTGGTTCGATCATTCTTATTATAACCGCAAAGGATTCGGCATAGAAGTTATCCCCAAGTTCTTTATTTCTAAAAAGAAGAATCTGTATATCGGTCCGCAACTTTGCTTTCGCTACTATAACTATCATAACAAATGGATTTTTATAAATGATGAACCCGGCGATTATTATTACAGGGCAAATTATGCGTATCAAAGTGAAAAAAGTACAGCCGTTCATCTTAATATTATGTTTGGTGTGCAAACGCCACCTATAAAAAGATTTTTGTTTGATGCTTTTATCTCCTTTGGATTTATGTATCGGGGTGGAACTGTCAGCAGGTCAATTGAAAAAACCACAGGTATTAACTATGGTACATACCTTGTAAATTATGATCCACCTCAAGCATTCAAAGGGGGCGGTTTTTCATTATCAGGACAAATAGGTTTAAGATTGGGTTTGCGATTTGGGAAGACAAAACTATACAAATGAGAAAACTACAACAAGTTTGGTAGCAGACTTTGCCTCTGTTACCTCTATCCTTTTAGGCTCTGCCAAAAACCCCGAAGGGGTAATATTATTATAGAAAAAACAAAATGAAAGAGACAAAACCCCGAAGGGGTGGCATAATATCATCCCTTCGGGGTTCTTGAAAACCGTTGTGTTCGTATTATAATAATGTCATCCCTTCAGGATTACAAAATCTATTGTTCCAAGCATGCAACTTCGAACCAAGAACAGTAGTTTGCATCTATATAAAGCTTCACTTAGCTACTATTCTGTTAGAATATCCACCGCTTCCTCAATGGCACGATACGCTCCAAGATGGTGAGTCCGTCGCCTGTAGCGAAGTGGTCTTTGAGGTCCCATTCGGGATGTTGTTCAAGAAATTCGAAGATGGCGGCACGCATGCCCGGGCGACCATCGAAAGGATTTACGAAGGCGAAAGTTTCGGTGTCGTGCATCAAAATCCAATGGCTTACGCTGCCATGATGGCGTTCGAGTTCTGCTTTTATTTGTCCGTACCAATGGTCGGTATCGATAAACAAGAGGTCGGTACGACGAAGTTTGGCTTTGAGGTTGTCTTTTTGGATGAGGCGGAAGGGGATGCCATCGTGTTGGGCGGCTTGTCTGACGTGGCTGAGGTTGGGATGGATGTTGGCATCGTAGGCAATGAGTTTTTTGCATCCCGAAGCAAGAAAGGCAACGCAGGAACAGCCTGTTTCTATGCCCAAAACGGTGATGGTTTTGCATTGCGCGCCATAGTCCATCAGAATGTCGAGATGCGGTCTGATACTTTGGATGTGGAAGCCTTTGGCGCCTTTTTTTACGGTTTCGAAAAGCTTTTGAAGATGAGATGGGAGAATGACGTCCATGATTTATAAGGAATTTTTGTGTGCAATGCGTTTGGAGACATAAAGGGATTGGGCGTCTGTAAGTCTAGTATTTACAGGCATTTTGATTATTTTGGTGGGATGAGAAAGTTTCGCATGAAAGAAAATAATCGAATTTATTGTTCTCGTTTCATTTTTATTTGTAATTTTACACATCGAAATTGTCGTTTGATTTCACACGTCAAACGTACAGAATATAATTGACCTGACAAAAAGATTTTTGTTTTTTGTGAAATATTTAGGTTGGGCATAGTGTTGTATAAAGATAATTATTTGCGAAAGCATAGAAATAGAAGTACTCCTTTGGGGGTTTACAAACTGTAAAAGTAAATGGATAAATTGAACACATCGGAAAAGAAAAGACTTATAGTGGTTTTGGGGATGCATCGCTGCGGGACAAGCGCCATTACGCGGGGTTTGCAGGTGATGGGCGTTGACCTTGGCGACAGATTGATGCTTCCTGATGCAGGGAACAACGATAAGGGCTTTTGGGAAGAAATAGATATCAATGAGTTGAATGTTGAGATGCTGCAGGCATTGGATAACGATTGGCATCAGCTCTCTTTACTGAAAAAAGAAGACTTTGCAAAACTGAAACGCGATGGTTTCTTCGAACGCGCCGCCGCCCTGCTTCAGCAAAAAACGCTTCACACGCCTATATTTGGGTTTAAAGATCCGCGCATATCGAAACTTTTAGCGTTTTGGAAAGAAGTTTTTGATGCGGGAAATTATGATGTCAGTTATATTTTAGCGGTGCGTCATCCGATAAGTGTGGCACTTTCTTTAGCCAATCGGAATGGCATAGATATGGAAAAGAGTCATTTGTTGTGGCTCATTCATGTGATTAAAAGCTTGTCAGGCATCGAGGGGAATGATTTTGTGGTGGTGGATTATGATAAGCTATTGCAAGATGCGAGTCGTGAACTGAAAAGGATAGCCGATAAGTTTCGTCTAAAGATAGATATGACAGCCCTCGAAATGTTCCAATCGGAGTTTCTTGACCCAAATTTGCGACATGCCGAGTTTCGTTATGAGGATTTGATGAGTCATGAAAGGAGTTCCGATTTCTTGCGGGATGTTTTTGCCAATGTCATGTCGCTGACTTTGGATAATCAATGGGATTTTGTAGAGCTTCCACAGAAAACTGCGCGATGGGAAGCTGCATTGGAGCATTTGAATTTGTCGTTTATGATGGCTGATAAGGCATTTACCTATATAGACATCGTACATCAGCAATTGGCGGATAAAGATGTAGAGATTCAGCAGGCGAAGCAGGAAAATGAAGCGGAAGTCGCAAAAAAAAATGAGTCTATACAAAAAGCCAATGAATTAGCAGCGCACATAGATGTGTTGCAGCAGCAATTGGCAGAGAAAGACCGAATCATTTTGGAAGAAAAAGAAGAAAACTTAAGCCTTCGTAGCTCTAAATCGTGGAGAATAACCAAACCGCTGCGCTATGTGGATAGGCTTTTGAAGAATAAAAACTCGAAGGGGTAGTGAAAGGGCTCTCTTAAAAAAGTTCTAAGGCTTACTGCAAAATCGTTTTCTTACGTCGAATCACATCTGTCAAAGCATGTTGCAGATATTCTTTTGCCATCATAATCATATCAAAATCATGTGGAAATGGCATAGGTCCATTGCCCAAACGACGTTGCGTTTCGGGATTCAATGCTTGCAAGTCACCATGAGTGACAAGATACATATTGTTGAAAACGGAGTTGGCAATAATAGGCTCGGATTGTAGCAATTGTTTGGTGATATTGTTATAAAAATCAACGCGCCCCGACAACACGGCTTCTTTGTTTTGGGCAATTTCGGCAACATCGCAAGAAATTCGGATGTATTTGGGCGTTTTGATGTCGTTGCCTGCACTGTCTTTCATCACATTGCCATGATTATCCAACTTATAAATAAAGCCATCTTGAACTTCTTTGGACTCCACCCAATTTTTCTCTTTCAGCCGTTCGGGCGACACATCTATCACTTTTAAGTTGAGCACTATGGCATAATCATACAGCACATCTTCTTGCTCCTGCGTATCAAACAGCACCCATTTGGAATTCATATCATCCAAAGAAACAAACATAAATTCGTTTTCGAAATCCTTAGGCAAGGCGGTGTAAGAATTGTTTTGCATCATAAACAACACGTGAGATGTGCCTAAAGCTTTTGCTTTTTGCAACAAATCGTCCACATCTTTATAGTTGGCGTAATAGTTTTTCACGTTGACAAAATCTTCATAAGCATCGCGGGCTGCCATCTTTTCGTTCTTCGCCAAGAGGGATTTGCCATGCACATAAAAATATTCGCTTGCTTTTTTCTGCGCTTCAATAATAGCGTCGTCGTAATTCACCATCTCGAAACCTATGGCAACCAATACCACAGGATTGAGGGTCTTTACGAGATTTTGACGATTCTTCAGTTGGTTATAATTGGAAAACACTTCCGCCCAAATGTCGGGTTGTCCTGTCTTGCGTAGATAGGCAATGCGGTCGAGGTTTTGTTTTTGGGCTTGGCTAAAAGCAAGCTTCAGAACCGCGATCTCCTTTTCTTTATCAGGTTTCTTTTGAAGGTGCTTGACGGCTTTGTTGACCGCCATACTATAATCACCTCGTTCCAAAAATGTTTTGGAGGAAGTGCATCCTACCATCAAAAGGAGCACTAGCGAGATATAGATTAGTTTTTTCATAACAGCAGATATTTAATACTCATCAAAATAATACTATTAATTCACTTCGTGAGATGAATCTTCTATAGCAAAAATAAAGCCAATCATGTTCTCTTTACTTTCTTTGGAAATACTAATGATGCTAAAATACTTATTAGCAATATCCCGACTATTATATAAAGTGACATAGCCGTGGTGAAACCTGCTTCTTTCAGCCATTCGTTAAAGATGAGTTTGAAGCCGATAAAGGTGAGCAAAATGGACAAACCATGCTTCAAATAGTGGAACACATTGATGACATTCAACAACACAAAGAATAAAGAACGCAAGCCCATGATGGCAAAAATGTTGGAAAAGAAAACGATGTAAGGGTCAGCGGTGATGGAAAAAATTGCGGGGACACTGTCGGTGGCAAAAATAATATCCGAAAACTCGATAACCAAAACCACGATAAATAAAGGCGTGAAATAAAACTTCCCTCGAGGTTTTTTGATGAAAAAATGATTCCCAACAAACTTGGGATACACCCGCAAATATTTGGCAGCAAAGCGCACCACAGGATGCTTGCTCACATCCATTTTTTCTTCGGATTTATTGCGTTCCACAAACATTTTTATCCCTGTATAAATCAGCAAAGCCCCGAAAAGATAGAGAAACCATGAGAACTGTTGGATGATAGCCGCACTCCCAAAGATAAATATGAAGCGCATTACCAATGCTCCCAAGATGCCCCAAAACAAGACGCGTTTGTAATACTTTTTTTGTACGCCAAAGGCGAAAAAGATCATAATCATCACAAACAAATTATCAACGGATAAGGTTTTCTCTATGAGATAACCGGTAATATATTCGAGCGAAAGGTTCTTTTTATAGACTTCGAGCGCATTTTCATAGGACAAGCCGTCAATCTGTATAGGATGATTGTACTTATCAATTTTGAGTTGAATATCTGCTTTGTTTTTGACGCCGTGTATCCATTCGCCATGATGCCGAATGAGAAAATAAAAGGAAATAGCAATCAGTATCCATACGATAGACCACAGAAAAGCCTCTTTGAACTTCACCACATGGTTTTCCTTGCCGATGACTTTTAAATCTAAAAAGAGCATCAGCACCACAAAGATGTTGAAACCGGCAAACATTAATATTTCTGTTAGATTCACAGGAGTTTTTTTTGCAAAGGTACTAAAAAGCGACGATTATTTGAAGGCAATTCGGATGTTGACAATCTCGGGATGATTTCCAATGCGCAGCGGCGGTCCCCAAGTGCCCACTCCGCACGAAACATAAAACTGTGTGTCATTGATTTTTCGGTAGCCCCAATCGGGATGATAGATTGCTTGTGTAATCAAATTCAATGGAAACATTTGCCCGTTGTGGGTGTGTCCCGACAATTGCAAATCAACTCCTGCCGCAGCTGCTTGTTCTAAATTAAACGGTTGATGGTCGAGCAATATAATTGGAAAGGATTTATCCACCGTGCTCATCAGTTCCTCTAAGTGCTTGCGTTGTTTCCCTGTGAAACGCACCATATCTTTATCGTTGCGACCAACCAACCAAAAAGCACTATCAATCAACACTGCCGTGTCGCGCAAGTAGGTAATCTTATGTTTCTCCAAATAAGCAACCGCAGGACCCACGCCTCCAATAAATTCATGATTGCCCGTGATGGCATACACGCCATACTTAGCCACAATGTTTTCGAGCAATGCGCCGAGATTCTTTTTGATAACGGGTTTGATATTTTCGTCCACCACATCGCCTGCCAACAAAACAATATCAGGCTTCAAGATGTTAATTTTCTCAACGATTCTTCCCAATTTGTTCGGACCTATGATGGTTCCTAAATGCAAATCGGATAGCAGCACCACATTTAAAGACGTATGATTCTTGACTTTTTTGTTTATGGTGATATCTAGAGTTTTTATTCTGACAATGGATGCGTTTATATATCCATACAGAATCAAAAGCGCGACCAAGCTAAAAGCACTCACCAAAGTGATGAACTTCGTTTTAGCATAATCCACATAAAACCCTGCCGGCAAGAAATGTATCCAATGATTTGCCAAGCGGATGATATCAATAAATAAGATAATGAAAAAGAAATACAACATCGCGGCAAACCAAAAGGAGCCCGACCAATTCAGAATCTCAGTAATGACAGTGTGACCAAAGTTTTCAGAGATTCGAGCAACAATATAGGCAAGAAAAAAGAAGACAAAAACTCCAATATAATATGGTCGTAAGCCTCGATGAAGCTCCAAACCATGCCAACCTTTGTAGAAGATATAAAAGTTCACCAAAGAATGAACCGAGAGGACAATAAGCAGGAAAATCAACATACCGAAAGATTTCATAAATAAAATACGACTAAATTACAGCTCAATTTGAACACTCACTTTTTCGAGTTTCCCGCCAAGGGGTGGATTCATTTTCGACACCTTTACACTCAAATGTGTGATTTCAGGAAAACTTTTCTTCACCGCAATGCCGATCCGCGAAGCGACATGTTCCAACAGTTTGGAGGTAATCGCCATTTCATATTTCACTATGGTATATATTGCCTGATAATTAACCGTGGTGGAGAGCACGTCAGTAGCTTCAGCTTCAGTAGTGTCGGCGTCGGCAACAACATCCACCAAAAAACGATTGCCAATGATTTGCTCTTCGGCAAAACAACCGTGATATGAATAGAATTCCATGTTCTCCAAAAATATTTTCCCCATAAATCATAATTTAAAAAACACAAAAGTACGAATAAAAGCGTTTGAACTTAAGATTTCTGCTGCAATACTTTTCGAAATTGTGTGCTTCATATCGTTTAAAACCATTCAAAAATCGTATCTTTGCAGCCGTTTAAGAAAACTGAATTATGGAAGATTCCAACAAAACAAACAATACAGAGCAAACATCAGGCGAAAGCAAATCGCTGAATTTTATCGAACTAATTATCGAAGAAGACATTCGTACGGAGAAATACGGCAAACGGGTACACACGCGTTTCCCTCCCGAACCGAATGGATATTTGCATATTGGTCATGCAAAATCTATTTGTTTGAATTTCGGATTGGCAAAAAAATATGGCGGCAAATGCAATTTGCGTTTCGACGACACCAACCCAACCAAAGAGGATACGGAATATGTGGATTCCATCAAAGAAGATGTGAAATGGCTCGGGTTCAATTGGGATGGAGAATATTATGCCTCCGATTATTTCGAGACATTGTATGAATATGCGGTTACGTTGATAAAAAAAGGCAAAGCTTATGTATGCGATTTGACGCAAGAAGAAATTGCTGCTACGCGGGGAACTGTAACAACGGCAGGCTCTGTAAGTCCGTATGCACAACGAAGTGTGGACGAGAATTTGGATTTGTTTGTCCGCATGAGAGCCGGTGAATTTGTGGATGGGACTAAAGTGTTACGTGCTCGTATTGATATGGCTTCGCCCAATATGCTGATGCGCGACCCAATCTTGTATCGTATTTTGCATGCTGAACATCATCGCACAGGCAATGCTTGGTGCATTTATCCGATGTATGATTTTGCCCATGGACAGTGCGATTCTATTGAACAAATAACCCACTCTATCTGCACGCTTGAATTTGAAGTACACCGCCCCTTGTACGAATGGTTTATAAAGGAGTTGGAGATTTATGCGCCACAACAAATAGAATTTGCGCGACTCAATATCAATTATACGGTGATGAGCAAACGCAAATTGCTTTCCTTGGTTCAAGAAAATGTGGTGAACGGTTGGGACGATCCGCGTATGCCTACCATTTGTGGCTTGCGTCGTAGAGGTTATACGCCTGAATCATTACAGAATTTTGCCGAAATCATCAGTGTGGCGAAACGCGACAATGTGATAGATGTGTCGCTTTTGGAGCATTGCTTGCGTGAAGATTTGAATAAAAAGGCGCAGCGTATCATGGCAGTGTTGCAGCCAATTAAACTCATATTGACGAATTATCCTGAAGATAAAGAAGAATTGTTGGACGCGGTGAATAATCCCGAAGACGCTACAACAGGAACCCGCAAAGTACCATTCTCAAGAGAATTGTATATTGACCAAGACGATTTCATGGAAATTCCGCAACATAAGTTTTTCCGCTTGTCGCCCGGCAACGAAGTTCGTTTGAAAAGTGCTTATATCATTCGTTGTGTGGATGTGATAAAAAACACCGACGGCAGCATCAAAGAATTGCATTGCACCTACGATGAAAACACCAAAACGGGCATGCCCGAAAGCAATCGTAAAGTGAAAGGAACCATACATTGGGTGTCTGCAAAACATGCTGTGGCGTTCGAAGCCCGTTTGTACGACAAATTGTTTCTCCCCGAAAATCCGGAAGTGGTTGCCGAAGGCGAAGATTTTAGGTCGAATCTCAATCCCGATTCCTTGAAAGTAATTACGGCGTATGCCGAACCTTTTATCAAAAACATGGCAGTGGGGGCTATCGTTCAGTTTGAGCGCACGGGCTATTTCTGTGTGGATACTGACAGCACTCCCAAGCAATTGGTAATGAACAAAACAGTAGGCTTAAAAGGCTCGTGGCAGAAAACAGGGAAATAAATAATTGAGAAATATGTTTTTTATTTCCGAAAGTTTCATAATTTTGCAACCTCATTGTTCCGTGGTGTAACTGGCAACACGTCTGACTCTGAATCAGAAGAGTCCAGGTTCGACCCCTGGCGGAACAACTTCACATATGAAAGGTTTTATGCTCAATGGAGTGTAAAACCTTTTTTATTGATACAAAAGCCTATTTTGTTTGACTTTATAAATGGCAGTTACCATCATTTTTTTATTTTTAGATGCATATCCTTTTCTTAAAACGAGTATCCTTGTTTTGTCTTATCTTTGTTTAGGGTTTTATGATGCTTTATTCTTTGAAGATAATATCATTAGAATATTAAAAGATGGCATTCAAATAGTGAATGACCTTACAAAAGCATGAAATGCCGCGATAATATTATTGATTGACGTGATATCTCTTTTTGCTCCATGCATCTCTGTGTAACAAGAAAAACAACGAACCATAAGTCAACTCGTAATTATCACACAGTTAACGTATTTAAAATTGTCGCACCAAATAAACGCCAAATAGTATTGTATAGTGCGCAAAGAGTATTGTAGAGAGCGATGATGTTGTAGTAGAGAGCGATGATGTTGTTGTAGAGAACGAAGATGTTGTAGTAGAGAGCGGTGATGTAGTTGTAGAGAACAATGATGTTGTTGTATAGTACGCAAAGAGTATTGTAGAGAACGATGATGTTGTTGTATAGTACGCAAACAGTATTGTAGAGAGCGATGATGTTGTAGTAGAGAACGACAAACTTGTAGTAGAGAACGACAAAGTTATTGTAGAGTTCGTAAAGATTTCTGATACTAAATCGGCAAAATCATGCTTTTTTCAGCTTCTATTTCATGATTAGAACAACATAAATATGCTATTATTTTAACAAACCAAAGAAGCTTTCATAAAAAAAGGACACCATAAAAATTTCTATGATGTCCATATATATAAATGCTGATTTCTTAATTTTAGCTGCTCGAAGCGTGTTTAATTTGTGAGTGTAAAACCGATCCTATTGGATGGTTCAGAAATTCCTGCTGAATTTTGTATGGCAACTGCATAAAATTGCTCTACCAATACGGTAACATTTTTAGCAAGCAATTTAAACGAACTTGTACAGGTGATAGTTTCTTTTGGCGATGGGGAATCAACGGCGGCATAAACGTAAAGAAGGTACATCTTCGAACCTCTTTTCAATTTAGCTTCGCCTGTTCCTTTCACCAAATTAACTTTCACCGTTTTAGCATCCGTTCCCCGCACCACTTTTTGTATAACCGGCTTTGCAAAAACCGTCTGCTTTGCTTTATCACGACTAGGAATAGCTCCTGACTTCTCAATCATCACCTTATCGCCGCCACAAACAGGCACCAAATACGGAATAATTTCGTCAGTCATCATATCAAACAATGCTCCATTTTCTGCATTGCGAATGCTTCTTTCATGCGGACCGCCTGTTATGGCGTTGTCTGTGGCAGTTATAGAAAGATCATATTGCGCCTTAAAATCCGCTTTTATTGGTTTTGGTCCCACAAAAATTAGTGGAAATTCATACATATTCTGTAGAAACAAACCGGCTTGATTGTTCACTCCGTTGTAATCTGTTCTTGTTACTCCGCCTAATGTAGGCTTATACTTTGTTGCCATACTCTATTTTTTTTTAGTGATTCATAATTTTTTGATTCAAATTTCATTTTAAAACTTTAGAATGCAAATTTCAGAAGAATAACTGAGATAAAAATCACGAATTATTTACATTGCCTTTTTGGAGTCCTTTTGGTATAGGTAAACCATTCTTATTCAAATAGAAAACAAAGTCGAAAATAAACTGAACTTTGTTCACTTTTGCCACTTTTAGACACGATTTATCCTTCATTTCCACCTCCAAACCTTCCATTTTTCGCTCTACATCCTCAATATGTTTATAATTTATGATGTTGCTCACATGCGGATAATCGAAATTCGCCTCATTCAGCCAAGGATAAATGTCCCTCATGTTCTCATCAATATATTCAGAATTATTGTTGACCAAGGTGCAACACGTTATATGATTTTTTTGCTGATATACAGGATTTCGCCTTGCCTCTTCATCATCTCTTTCGCCTTCGGACTCAGCTTTTTCCTATAATTGCACTTTATTTCTTCAGGATTATTTCTTAGAATGCGTTTTTTCTTTGCCATAATGCATAAATTTTTAGTTTATGCAAAAAAACTTCAAAAGTAAAAAGAGTTTGGGAGATAAATGTTAGGGGGATGGGATTTTTTTTAATAATTGTTTGTATAAAGGAAATCTTATGTATCTTTGTAAAAAAAATATTATGCACCATGAAAATGAAAAAAGGTAAACAAAGTATGCCAATAGAGGAGATATTGTGCACTTTTTTGTATATAAGGTGTGCATATATACAAGTTAGCCATAATACAAACCAAAAAAAATGAACTATGCCAATTCAATTTGACACAGCAAAACTAACAGTACAATTAAACTCCAAGGAACATAATATTGGAGAAATATGGACTGTAATGGAGAGTCTAGACAATTTATCTATGTCGGGATTTTGGGCTACTATTCTTTCTGGCGAGATAAATGATGAAAACATTCTTCAAGCAAGAGAGATACTCAGTTCTTCTATGAAAAATAATAGAAAAAATGGAAGAAGATTTTTTCCATCTTTTGTTGATTTGTTTGACATAGAAATGAACAAACAACGGGATGGAAAAGACCAATTGGATTTATATGATTTTCCTTCAAACGAATTCTTTAGCGACTTTGATTCAAATAATTCACTCGACACATCAGTAATGGCAGGAATGAATTCTTGGGTTAGAAAAGAAATATTATTAAATGACAAGGATTTGTTTAATGAATTATTTGGGAAAGCGATTATTTCAAAACTTGAACATCATTCCCCTTTACTTATTGAGTTAGCACTTATTATTTCTACTCCGCTTTTACCAATAATAATGACGTATGGTATAATGAGAGCAGTAACTTCTCATAGAAAAATGGAAATTGAAAATAAAATTAGAGATAACGAAAGGAAAATTAAAGAAGAAGAATATCAACAAAAAAAGATACAGACAAAAATTCTTGAAGAAATATATAGTGTAGTTAAAGAAGAATCAAAAAATGGAGAATTCAGAATAAACGAAAAGGTAATTGAAAATGCAGCAAAGATAAGTGTAAGTACAGTTTCTGACCTTAATACAAATCCATTTATTAATTCCGTTACTTTTGGTGTTACGACTAAAACATAAAAATATACTATGGCTAACTTTATGTTTCTGTCATCGGCGGTTCATGGGTGACGGGAACATAAGTAATTTTTAATTACATTTGTGGGGCAGACACGAAAGTGCGCTAATACCGCCGCCGCCAGAAACACAGGCACGTTATGCGTCATGCTTGGGCGACCTGCAAACTCCGTACTGACAGCAAGAAACAAACAGAAAAAATACAATGACACCAGAACAATTAGAAAAACATATTGCTGACCTGTTTGACACAATGGGTTACGAAACTAAATTGACAACAAAGTCATACGACTATGGAGTAGATGTTATCGCAACCACCAAGGACGAGAAGATTGCCATTCAAGTGAAGATGTATGAAACCCGACCTGTTAACTACAAGGACATTATGTATTTGTATGCAGGTAAGGGCTATTATGATTGCGACAAGGGAATTTTAATTACAACAGGTTCTTGCGACCCTTTAGCAATAAAGGTTGCAAACAAGTTAGGAATTGAAGTCCAAGAAAATTTTGTAGCAAAAATCATTCAAGCTACTGACAAGACCAAAACGGTTGCAACTTCCGACAAAAACTTTGAAGAAGTTTGGCAAAAATTTATCAAGCCACTAAAAGGACAAACAGTTTTTTCAGCGACAGGAAAGAAAAATGTAATAGTTGAAGTTACCAACGACTTTCTAAGACGACAAAGTTCAACAGGAGAAGTTAGTAAGATTGAAAAGCAAATTTTCAAAACAGTGTTTCACCGACTAAAAGAAAAGAAATCTGTTACTAGAGATGAGATAAACACCGAATACACCAAAAGAGGTTCAGCAATTATTGCAGCAGTTTTAGGAAGAGTTCCTTTCATCATTTTGACATTAAAACCGAAAATAACTTTGACAATAAAAGAATAAATTGTTTCAAAATCTCCGAAAAAAAGCACGAACGCATAACAAACGTTAGCAACAAGGCGAAGAAAACAGCAAATTATCACATCAAATAACTAAGAATATGAAACAGAATTTAAACGAAGAAGAAAAGAACAGCGAAGAATTACAAATCCAAGTAATGAGGAACATCTTCACCGTTCCTGTCAATTATCCTCCTGCCTTCCGATCTTTTACGATTGGTTTAAAAATGGATAAAAAACCTACCCGCAAAGACGAGCAGGACTTCGACAAACAAATGCTGGCGCACCCCGGTTATCAAGCGGCTTTGGAAAATCCAACAGAAATGATTAGGCTGGTAGCAGAGTTATTCCCAAAAATGAAGCCGCTTACTCCGTATGAATATGAAATAATAGAGCACTATACCCAACTGCACATAGATATTGCCCTGTGCATCCAACTCCATACGGATGTGTTGGCAAAAATACCTATGCTGCAAGATAAATTTAAACAAGCACGTGAGGTAATCCCTCAAATTAAAAGAGAATTTGATATAGTGCTAAGAGATGCCCGCCTGGTGCAAAACCCCGAAGATGAAAACGAAATGTTAGCCGGTTATCGAAAAGATTTATTAGCAAAATATGAGGAAATAACCCTGCCGCTTGAACAAAAAATAATTGATGCCAATCAGGGCATGTTGCAGTGGCATATCACACTCAAAGAATATGAAGCTAGCTCTCGTAAAATAAGCGCAGACGTAGCGTTTTTTCATAAGTTTTTCACGGAGCTTTATCACAACCATGAGCGATTTACCCTTAGCACAGGTGTTATGTCGGAGGATTGGACCCCGTTTTTTGAAAAACTAAAGCAACAATACACCTATTGGTCAGAGCAACACATCGTGGTAGAAAGTTTTATAAAAGAATTTGAATCTGTTCGAAAAGAATGGGAAAGTCTGCAAGAGTACATTACCAAAACAGGACCCCGTGGTCTGAAGAACAGATGGGGTAATTAAATACATTGTCCCCGCTCACTCGGATTTAGCGCAGCGTAATCCGAGTGGTATAAAAACAAAACAACAAAGCAAACAAAAGCTGACACTGATTCTTAAACTTTATTACTTTATCCATCAGGGATAAACTAATAAAATAGAGAATTTCGGAGGTAATCATCGCTATGAAAGTAATAATTTGGTGAGCAAAACAATGTTAGCATTCAACCATCAAATAAAATAAATTTTCTCGGATTGATTTATTTTGTAATTTTGTTTTGTGGAATATTATATATCTTTGTAAAAAAATCATACTAACTCAAGGAGCATTGCATCATATAAGACTTCTTATAAAAACAAATTAAAAATGAAAAACTTAATTTATGTAGCATTAATAGCTAGTTTATTTATCTCTTGTAAAAAAGAAGCAGGTCCACAAGGTCCGGCAGGTACAAATGGCACCAATGGCAATGCAAATGTTAAGACCAACCAATACACAGTTAGTTGGACACAAAGTTTTCCGGGTTATTACTGTACTATTTACGACGCAAATATAACTCAGGCAATTGTTGACTCCGGTTGTGTTGAAGTCTTTATGAGCAATCTTACAGGTTGGAATGCTCTGCCTTTAACAATTACGTATTCGGCAACAATTACATCCGTTTACACGCCTGTTCATTATTTAGGTCAAGTAACAATTTGGAAATTTGATACTGATGACGCACAAACATCGGATGATGGTCCAACAACATTTAAAGTAGTTTGCATTACTGGCGGTATCAAGCATCTTCATCCAAATATCAATTGGAATAAATATGAAGATTTGCAAACTACATTTAATCTATCAGATTAACCCCGCTCAGCGCTAGGCTCCGCCTAAGTCGGTTCTATCCTCTTAGGCTATACCTACTGAAAAACCTATGTAAGCATTCAAGCATCAAATAAAATAAATTTTTTCTTGGATTGGTATTATTTGTTCTTTTGTAAAACAGTTTAAAATTAGATACGATGGAAACAGTAGTACTGCAAGGCAAATCCAAATCCTATTTGAAAGCCCTCCTAGCGGTTGCAAAAAAATTGAGTATCATGGTTCGTTATTTAACGGATGAAGAACAAGAATACATTGGTCTTTTAGATGCGATGAAACAAGGGCGGACAAAAGAATATGTCAATACCGATAGTTTTGTAAAGAAACTAATTTGTTAACAACAGTTTCGAGTTGTAAAAAACTTAAAGGAAGTAAAAATGCCTACCGTATCAGAATTGGGGATTATCGGATAGGCTTACTATTAGAGAACAATGCTGTTGATTTAATTCATTTTTTGCATCGCAGCAAAATTTATAACTTCTTTCCTGAATAATAACTTGCTCCATTGGTCTAAGTTTCCCACCTCAGTCCTATCTATCCTTTTGAGCTGTGCCATATTCCCTCAATTCGTAATAAGGCTCTGCACCGTGCAAGACCAACTAATATCATGCGTTCAACTACTGCTCTATTATATCCTTAAAAAAAACTATCAAATAAAACTATTCATGCAAACATCATTTTTATTACTTTTGTAAAAAATTAATTTCTTGAATCCATTACGAAAATTAGCGGGACAAACTGCCATCTACGGAACAAGCACCATCGTTGCTCGTCTGTTGATATATTTTTTGGTTCCCATACATACCCGCATCTTTAGTACTGCGGAATATGGCGTTGTGGGTTATATGTATGCATATGTGGCTCTGTTGCTCGTGTTGTTGACCTATGGCATGGAAACGGCATTTTTTCGCTATTACGACAACAAAGCCCAAGATCGCGACCGCATTTATGGCACCACGCTGCTCTCCCTAGTAGGCACCTCATTGGTGTTTGTCATTGTCATGATAGTGATGGCGCAACCCATAGCAAAGCTCATCGGTTTTCCAAAGCATAGCGAATATGTCATTTGGTTTGCCCTCATGATAGTTTTCGATGCCATCTGCACCATTCCCTTTGCCCGTCTGCGCGCCATCAATCGTCCTAAGATGTTTGCATTCATCAAAATATTCACCATCGGGGTGTGTTTTCTGCTCAATATCATATTCTTGTATGTGTTGCCTTATTTATATCGCCACAATATCCTGATGAGTGTGGTATCGTTTATATATAATCCTGCCGTAGGTGTTGGCTATATTTTTATTGCCAATTTGATTTCATCGGGCTTAACGCTCCTGCTTCTCTTGGTTTTGCTTCCACATCGAAAACTATCGTTCGACTTCGCTATTTGGAAACGCATGTTGAAATATGCCTTACCGCTCTTGATTTTCGGATTGGCAGGCAATATCAACGAAACCTTCGACCGTATTTTGTTGCCAAATCTCCTGCCGCCCGATATTGCTATGTCGCAAGTGGGGATTTATTCTGCATGTTACAAAATATCCATCCTAATGACCATCGTCATTCAAGGCTTTAAATATGCCGCCGAGCCTTTCTTTTTTTCCTATGCCAAAGAAAATGATGCCAAAAAAGTCTATGCTGATGTGATGAAATATTTTGTCATAGTCTGTTCTGTTATATTTTTAGGTGTGATGCTCTATATGGATTTGGTGAAACATTTCGTGGGCAAAGATTTTTACGAAGGTTTAACCGTAGTTCCGATATTGCTTTTGGCAAATATGTTTCTAGGTATATTCTATAATTTATCTATATGGTATAAACTTACAGATAAAACACGTTTCGGAGCCTATTTATCTATTTTTGGAGCTATCATCACGCTTTCATTAAACTTTTTGTTGATACCCATCATGGGATATATGGGTTCTGCATGGGCAACTTTTGCGTGCTACACTTCCATGATGATAGCCTCCTATTTCATCGGACAAAAACATTATCCTGTGAACTATAATTTACGGAAAATCATACTCTTTTTTGGACTTGCCCTAGGGTTTTATTTTATTTCGTTAGCTATCAAAATTGATAATCTTGCTATACGACTCATGGTGCGAACTTTTATCTTTTTAGTTTATCTTTATATCATCCTATATTTTGAACGACCTTCCTTACTAAAATTAAAAAAAACCGACCTATGATACTGAAAATTGTCAATCAATCAAAACATCCCTTGCCTCAATACGAAACAGAAGCTTCAGCCGGCATGGACCTACGTGCTAACCTCGGAGAACCCATAATATTGAAACCATTGCAGCGCGCCTTAGTGCCCACAGGACTCTTCATTGAGTTGCCCATAGGCTATGAAGCTCAAGTGCGTCCACGCAGCGGTTTGGCATTCAAGTTCGGGGTAACAGTATTGAACTCACCGGGGACCATAGATGCCGATTATCGTGGCGAAATAAAAGTGATTTTAGTAAACCTTTCTTCCGACGATTTCATGGTTAACGATGGTGAGCGTATAGCCCAAATGATAATTTCTAAACATGAAAAAGCTGAACTGATTGAAGCCGATTCTTTGGAAGAAACAAAAAGAGGAGCCGGCGGATTTGGTCATACGGGTCATAAATAAAAAGAATGGTTAGGATTTGCCAAAATTCATAGATTTTCATTTCTTAAAAGATGTTAAAAGATGAAGACGAGAAAAAACATATTTACTTGACATTTAATATCATAGAATATTGTTGAAAAAAAAAGTAATAAAATTCCTTTGCCATATCATAACAAATAACTTCCTTTGCATCCTTGTTAAACAAATAAAATATAAAATTATGTCAGAAATTTCAACAAAAGTAATTGCTATTATAGTAGATAAACTAGGCGTTGACGAAAACGAAGTTACTCCTGAAGCTAGCTTCACAAATGATTTAGGTGCTGATTCTCTTGACACTGTTGAATTAATTATGGAATTCGAAAAAGAATTCAACATTGCAATTCCCGATGAAGAAGCCGAAAAAATAGGTACTGTTGGCGACGCCATCACTTACATTGAGAACAACACAAAGTAAGTAAACTACATGGAATTAAGACGAGTTGTTGTTACTGGTCTTGGTGCAATAACTCCTATAGGCAATAACCTCAATGAATATTGGGATTCATTGCTTAATGGGGTTAGTGGTGCTGCGCCTATTACCCGTTTTGATGCATCAAAATTTAAAACGCAGTTTGCTTGCGAAGTTAAAAATTACGATCCCAATAATTATTTCGACCGAAAAGAAGGTCGAAAATTAGACCTTTATGCCCATTTTGCGCTCATTTCTACAGATGAAGCAATTAAAGACTCTGGTTTAGATCTCACTAAAATAGATTTAAATCGTGCTGGTGTTATTTGGGGTTCGGGTATTGGTGGAATCGAAACCTTTATGGAAGAAGTTAGTGCTTACGCCAAAGGCGACGGAACTCCACGTTTCAGCCCATTCTTCATTCCGAAAATGATTGTCGATATTGCCTCTGGGCATATTTCGATTAAATTCGGATTCAGAGGTCCCAATTTTACGACCACTTCTGCTTGTGCTTCCTCAACCAATGCCCTGATAGATGCATTCAATTACATCCGTTTGGGCAAAGCTAATGTTATGATTTCGGGTGGTTCAGAAGCAGCTATCGTAACAGGTGCTGTTGGCGGATTCAATGCTATGCATGCCTTATCTACACGTAATGACGACCCTTCAACGGCTTCCCGTCCATTTGATAAAGACCGCGAAGGTTTTGTTATGGGTGAAGGCGGAAGTGCTCTAATTTTTGAAGAATTGAATCATGCGCTAGCACGTGGCGCAAAAATTTATTGCGAAGTTGCGGGTGGGGGTTTATCTGCCGACGCATTCCATATCACTCAGCCTCATGCTGATGGTGATGGTGCTTATCTCGTAATGAAAAATGCATTGGAAGATGCTGAACTACTGCCTGAAGATATTGATTATATCAATACACATGGAACATCCACACCCCTCGGAGATATTGCAGAATGTAAAGCTATAATCCGTGCTTTTGGCGATCACGCTTACAAATTAAATATCGGCTCAACCAAATCAATGACAGGTCATTTATTGGGTGGTGCTGGAGCAATCGAATCTGTGGCAACAGTTTTAGCTGTAAAACACGATATTGTTCCCCCTACTATCAACCATTTTACAGATGACCCTGAACTTGACCATAATTTGAATTTTACTTTCCATAAAAGTCAACAGCGAACAGTTAGGGCTGCGCTTTGCAACACATTTGGATTTGGTGGGCACAACGCTTGCGTAATCTTCAAAAAATATAATGGTTAATCCTTTTTCTTACGCTTACTAACAAAGAATTATCTAAGTCTATAAAGAACATTCTCGGCTTTAAACCGAGTAATATTCGTTTGTACCAATTAGCCTTTCTTCATCGTTCTGTTGCACAAGAAATGATTAAAGGGTTCAAAAATTCAAACGAACGTCTCGAATATCTAGGCGATGCAGTGCTTAGTTCTGTCATCGCCGATTTTCTTTTCCACAAATATCCATTAAAGGATGAGGGTTTCTTAACAGAAATGCGTTCCAAACTTGTCAGCCGCTCTAACCTAAACAAACTTGCCCAAAAAATGGGGTTCGATAAGCTTATCAATACAGAACAAGAGAACAACAATGTCTATCGTTCCAAAAATGGAGATGCTTTTGAAGCTATCATTGGCGCTATTTATTTGGATAAAGGCTATAAGTTTGCACAAAAAATCATTGTAAACCGTATTATTAAATGTTATGTTGACATAGAAGAACTCGAAAACAAAGAGTTTAACTATAAGAGTGTGTTGATTGAACTTGCTCAGCGTGAAAAGAAATCTATTGACTTTAAAGTTATAGAAGAAAGCGGAAAGGGCTACAACAAGCAGTATTTGGTTGCCGTACACTACAACGACAAACTAATAGCTAAAGCCTACGGATACTCTATTAAACAAGCCGAACAGAGTGGTGCCGAAAAGGCTTGTGCAGTACTAAATCCTGCATAATTTTTGAATACGATTTTTCATTGAGGATACAGTATTATATCTGTTTCGGTTTGAAAATGTTACAAAACAATATTTCAATGTTTTTTTACAATGATTTCAGGCACTGAAATTATATTACTTACATGCAAATTTCGGTCGGCAATACTTGCGTAAAATTTTATGGTATCGTAAACGGAAAACGGGTTGTTGAAATACATTTCAATTTCAATTTCTCCTCTAGTAGCCTTGTTAGTCCCACTAATATTAATTATAGGAATTCTTGAATTGAACGTTACAGCAGGGGTCACTTCAACAAATTGCCCATGCTGCTTTTCATAATAGGTAATAAAAAAATTGTAGTAGTAAATACTTGTTTTATCATAGGGGGCAATTGTATCACCATCCGAAAGACCAATATCGCCATCACCATCTGTAAAAGATATTTTTAAGACACCTTTATCATCAATTGCCGAAGAATTTTGTATTTTTGTAAAACTTATATATTCGATGTGCGGTTCAACAGGGAACTTTTCTTGCTTAGTACACGAATTTAGTATCAACACAAAAAGAAGTAAAAACAAAATAACAGGTAGTGATTTTTTTTTCATTGGACATATAATTAATAACTCAAGCATAAAATTACTATAAAAAAACGACATAATGGACATTGAAAAAATAAAAACTCAAATTTTCGCAATACAGTCCCTATCTGATTTTAACGAATTAGCATTACAAATATTTCATTTCCAATATAAAAACAATTTGGTTTATCGTAATTTTGTTGATTTCCTTGGGATTAATAGTCAAAAAATAAATGACTATAAAGAGATTCCATGCTTACCTATTGAGTTTTTTAAAACACAAATCATTGCCTCAGTTCCTTTTCACCCTGAAATAACCTTTCAAAGCAGCGGCACTACAGATACCGTGAAAAGTAAAAGTCTTGTTTTCTCAAAATCATTATACGAGGACAGTATCTACAACACCTTCTACTCCTTTTATGGCAATCCGAACAACTATATCATTGCAGCATTGACTCCCGATAATCTAAACTCACCGAACTCTTCATTAGCATATATGCTCAATTTTCTCATCAAGAAAACTGAAAATAATGATAGTGGCTTTTATTTAAACAAAGAGGAGGAACTTTTAGAAATCATCCAAAGTAATCCTCATTCCAAAATAATTTTATTTGGTGTAACCTATGCCTTAATTAATTTTGCAGAACATTATCCTCTTGCGGCTGATAACTTACTTGTGATTGAAACAGGTGGTATGAAAGGTCAAATGAAAGAAATGACCCGAAATGAAGTCCATTCATTTTTGTCACAGAAACTAAGCTCTCAGGTCAACTCAGAGTATAGCATGGCAGAACTTATGTCACAAGCCTATTCCATCCACCATGGTATATTTAAGGCTCCTTCATGGATGCAAATCCGAATAAGAGATATTTATGATCCATTATACATGCTAGGACAAAAAAAATCAGGGGGAATTGATATTATTGATTTGGCAAATATCTATACTTGTTCATTTATTTCAACAAAAGATATAGGTATTATGCACGACAATTTCACTTTTGAAGTCTTAGGACGTTATGATTTTAGTGATATCAGAGGATGTAATTTGATGCAAAATGCGTTTTAAATTTATATAATGTCTTTTATTTCAAAAATTGTTTATATATTTGTACCCTATTTCTGAAAAAAATTAAATATGAAAAAATTATTATTCGTTGCAATTGCAATAGCTATTTCGTTCTCATTCGTATCATGCAAAAAATGTGTTACTTGTAAATACGAATATGACTATAAAGGTCAAACACAAGAAGTCACTTACCCACAAGAGTGTGGAACTAGTAAACAAATAAAAGACTTCAAAGCAAATGTTGAATCAGATGCTAATCGTCATGGTGTTTCATCAACATGCACCACGAATTGATAGATAGCATGTCCTAACAAAACATGTTTTATAAGATTGCGAAACTATATCTTATAGTTTCTGCGGCTATAATGGTTTCAACAGTTATTGCCGCTCTATTTTCATACAAAAGTCTTCAAGAATTTTGTATCTGCGCGTCTAATAAACTTGCGTATGCATGGATATTGTTATGTATTACAATAGTGTTTTGTGGCATTAGTCTACTACTATATGCAAAAAAAGGAGACAATTTATTGTCTCCTTTCTCTAAAAACTTACTGTTTTATTCAGCTCTATTTCAAACTGCATGTTTTATAACGGCACTAATTTTTGTTGTCCTTTTTGCTGCAAAAATTATTAACGTCATTTGACCTATTAGAAACTACCAAACAGAATTAGTAATAAAATCTAATACTGTATAAACACTATTTACTAAAGCATTTGTAGTAATAATATTTGTTCCGCTTTGGTTTTCAAACTTAATCTCCAAATAGCGCGATTGATCATTATGTAGGCTCTGTAAGGCTTCATTTTTCGCAGTATAATCAGGAAAGATTTTATAATAGGTTGTTCCATCTTGGGTAGTCGTAATTCCATCACGAACGACAACTTTCAAGTTCTGTCCAATTTCTTGAATATTCAAATTATTCCACACTAAATTTCCTGCATCCATAACATCAGGACGACCCCACGCCAACATTAATTTCTTTCTAAATTCCTCGTAATTAAAATAGGTAATAATAAATGTACGGCTCGTGTCCGCTTGGTTATACTGAATATGTGTATTAACCGTCAACCCACTTGTGGTCGTATGTTGACTGAATCCGTTATATCCAATAAAAACCACTATTAAGATAAAAATTATTTTTTTCATAAAGTTTGAATGTTTTATTATTTAATTAAAATATCAATTTTAATATGCATCAATCCGATTAGAACTATTTTATAAGTGCAACACTACCCTTATACGCATGATATTTACGATTTATATCATAGAAGGAAATGAACCATGAATAAATACCTTGCTCAGCAAATTTACCACTAATTTTTCCATCCCATCCCATTTCCATATCTCTGCTAAAGCAAACTTGTTCGCCCCATCTATCGTAAATACGCATTTCAAAAGTTCCCAAATTCACTCCTTCGCCTAAAGGCGCAAATCTTTGATTTTTATCATCACTATTAGGCGTAAATGCGTTAGGAATATAGAAAGCAAAATTGGGCTCAACATAAACTTGTCTAACTGAAGTATCAGAGCAGCCATAATCAGAAAACACGATTAAAGTAGGATAATACATTCCGGTATCAGCATATATATGAGTAGGATTCTGCAATGAAGAATTGTTTCCTGCAATATTAAGTTCTCCAAAAGTCCAATTCCAAACATCAGCACCAATAGATTGGTCGGTAAACCATACTAAAGCATCCAATTCATTCACAATTTCAGGTGTCACTGAAAAATCAGCAACAGGTATCGGATGGGTAATTATATACCCAGGATAGGTTGTCCCCATTGTACAACCATCAATAGTTACTACTGATAATGAAACATCGTATGTTCCGGCACTTGCAAAATAATGAAATGGATCTTGCAAGGTTGAACTATTACCATAAATAATATTGTCCCCAAAGGTCCAATGCCATATTCCAACAGCAGGTGTAGTCAAATCTTGGAAATTTACTCTTAGCCCCTGACAGCCCTCTCTAATATCAGCAGTAAACGCAACCGTGGGTAATGGGCTTACTACTAAAGTATAATCAGCCGTACTCACACATCCATTATTATCAGCAACAAGTGTATATGTCGTTGTAGCACTTGGAGAAGCAAGCGTAGTCTGTGTATTTGGACTTGTCAAGCCATTTGTTGGCAACCAAGCATAACTAGGCGAAACAAAACTTGTGGTTAGTTCAGCAGTATCTCCCGGACAAATATGATCATGATTGGAAGTAATTGAAATAAGTGGAGCAGGAAATACAATAACTGTAACCGCTGTGCTTCCTGTACACCCACTTGCATTACCTGACACTGTATATGTAGTCGTAACCGTTGGATTTGCTACGACAGTGGCTCCTGTAGTTGGATTAAGGGCTGTGGTTGGCAACCATGAATACGTATTCGCACCAGCAGCCGTCAAAGTCCCTGATGTACCAATACAAATCGAAATGGGTGTTGAAGTAATTATTAAATCAGGATTCATAGCAACATTCACTGTTGTACTTCCTGTACATCCTGCCGCATTTGTTCCAACAACCGTATAAGTTGTTGCCACCAAAGGCACTGCATTTACAGTAGTTCCCACACTATCTTGCAAAGATGCGCTTGGACTCCAAACGTAGGTATCAGCCCCAACACCTGTTAGTGGTTCCGGATCCCCGGGACATGTTGTAGGATTATTTGGAGTTACGCTAATAATTAAATCAGGATTAATTCCTATTGTAACTGTAGTACTACCGGTACATCCATTCGGATTTGCACCAACCACTGTGTAGGTAGTCGCAGCCAAAGGCGTCGCAGTAACAGGTGAGCCTACACCGCCTGCCGAAAGCGTTGCATTCGGAGTCCATGTATAAGTTGTCCCTCCCGAGGCTGCCAAACTTATTGAAGTTGTAATACAAATTGAAGGTGCGGGTGGCGTCACGCTTATAACCAAATTCGGATTTATCGAAACGGTTACAGCGGTACTTCCGGTACAAGTGCTCGTCGTTCCAACTACCGTATAAGTTGTTTGAGTTGTTGGATTAGCTGTTACAGTCGGTCCTGTTCCTTGATTAAGAGTTGCGCTCGGTGTCCAAGTGTAAGTAGTACCTCCGCTAGCAGTCAAAGAAGTGGATGTTCCTAAACATATCGCTGCTGATGTAGGCGTAACTCCAATGGTTAAATTCGGAAGTATGCCAACAGAAATCGAAGCCGTCCCGCTACATCCCCACGTACTAGTTCCCGTAACAGTATAAGTTGTCGGTGTCATAGGCGACACCGTGATTGCCCCCGACCCTTGCATCGAGTTGCTCCAAGTGTACCATGTATTTGTTACAGTACTAGTAGGAGTAAGACTTATCGGGGCTCCCGGACAAGTCATTGGATTGGTCGGCGCAATAGTTATCGCCGGATTTGGATTCACTAAAACCAAATAACCCGCTGGCGCACTCGCCACTCCATTCACCGTCATTATTAAAGTGTAAGTTCCTGCCATAGCAACAGTAGCATTCGGTCTTGAAATATTCATCGTATTAGCAGTAAAACTTCCAGGTCCTGTCCATGCAAATGTTGCTCCCGGAGGTGAATTAAGAACAGTCAAATTTATCGTTTGTCCTGCACAAACCGTATCACCACCTGCAGGTGCCATAATGGCGCAGTTGGTACTTCCGGTGCCACTTAATTGGCTAAAATTAATATTACAAGCTTGATTTGAAAAATTGGTAATTAATAATATATAATATTGTCCTGCTATAGCATTCGGAATATAACACCATTCTTGCCACGAGGCACTATAACTACAATCTATCATATTTAATGATGGAAATGATGCTGATGGTCCCGGTGCCCAATGCGTAACAGCACCGGCTCCTGCCGTAAGTTGAGCTACACAAGGAGCAGTTGGAGATGTAAACGGTCCCCAACAAGCAAAATCAATATCATTTTGAGGAGTGCTATGCATTTCTATCTCAATGGGACCACTATTTGCAACTTGCAAAAAATACCATGCCGGATTGGGTTCCGAATACAAACACCCATAATTAGCTCCCGCTTCTGCCGTCCCATTATTGGTGCCAGCAGGATAGGTGTACATACCCTGATTAGTACAAAACGGATCGGCTACCGCACACGAAGTCCCCCCCGATATACACGATATGTTGGCTGACCATCCTGTCCCTGTCCCCGCTGCATTCGACGTAAATGCAAAGGTAACACATCCGCTCGTAGAACCAACTGCCGCTGGTAAGGTATTTCCCGTATAAGTTCCTATCAAAGGCGAGCCCGTACTAGGTCCATTATAAGCCGTCAAAACATCCCCCGCTGCTAAATTAAAACTCGAAAAAGTCACAACAACTTCTTGACCGGTAATAGAGGAACAAAACGTCATCGTCGAACTCTCATTATTTCCATAATTAGTTCCTGTACCACCACTATCATAAAAATGTCCCGAACATGCACTAACATTGGATGCCGTCCCCATATTAAACCCGGGAACAATAATACAACTAATCGTTGCTGCCCAACCGGAATAAGTAACCGAACCATCGGATGTCCAAACGAATGTCAAACACCCATTAGATGATGTCACTGTAAACGGTGCTGTCAACGAACCCGTATAATTTGCTATTGTTGCAGCCGTTGCATTCGGTCCATCATGAACCACTAAATGCTCAAAACTACTTTCTGTATTAAATAGCGAAAACGTAAAGCTAATCTGTGCACCCGGAGTACTAGAACAGAAAGTCATCGTAAAACTTTCACTATTGTTATAACTTCCGCCTGCGCCACCACTATCATAAAACGTACCGGCGCATGTACTGACATTTGAATTAGTCATATTGTAGTTTTGAGCTTTAGCCGTTGTAAACAACACAAACACTGCTATCAAAATAAATAATAATTTTTTCATATAATTAAAAGGTTTCTTTTTTGGGTACTTATAAAATAGTTTCTTTTTACTGTAAATTTAATTTTTTGTTCCTGCCCTATATATAACGCCGAATTTTGAAAATACTTGGGGTCTCAATCAAAATATTTTCCATTTATTTTTTTATCGGTTACTATAGACGAAAAAAACAGCAATAAGGTTGCAATTGAATCACAAAAATAGATATTTTTCACTAACGAACTTCAATAGAAAAATATTTAACCTTAAATTAATTATGGCTTGAAGCCAAATCCAACGCTTTGAGAGGGTTGAATAACGCATGGAACCCCTTATTTCTTAAGGATTACAACCCATTCCATACATCAAAAATTCTTGTTCTATAAAGTTCCGATAAAAACCGAATTATTTACCTATAATATAATGTATAAATTATAACAGCTATCAATTTAAACTCTAAAATCTGAAATCAATTATTTCTATTTTTTTTGAAAGAAATAAATATGCATGCAAATAATAATTTCGCATTGTAACAATTGAACGATGGAACAATTGGATGATGGAAAAAAGACGACGGAAGCCTTCCCCGCAGGAAAGGCACACGAGAGCTAAATATCCGCGAAAGCGAAATTATCCTTTAATGATGTTGAAAATCAAATCGCAGCTTTCCGTAAGATTTACGTTGGTGGCGATGATATGTTTTTTGGTGAGGTCGCCAAAAACCGATGGGAGAACAGTCAAGGAGGTTCCTGCCACACCGTGATAGCCCGATGTGATAGGCGCGGTGGAGTTGTCAGATGTGGAAATCCACACATCAGCGCCGCCGATTTGAAGTTCCACTTTATCGTTAGGTTGAAAGGTACGGATACATACTTCCCGGAAATCGCTATGAGGAATGATAAGTTGATGATGCCCTTTCACGGAGCGGTCGCCCAAAAGATTCAAGGGAAAATAAGAATTCACTCTGCGTTGACAGTCGTCTAAATCGCCAAAACTAAAAATCAAACCACCTCTGTTTTTGTTAAGTTTTTTAATCAAAATTTGACGCAATTGGTCAATGGCTACTCGGTCGGTGCCTACGGAATCTATGCGATTGGCTTGATTTTGATGTTTTTGGATGATGAGGGTTCTGTAGTCCAACACAGCCGTTGCGCCAAGGGGAACGGTTTGTGTGGTCATTTCTGTAGCTAAGCCTTCCAAAGCAGCCAAACGTTCATCATAGCCACCTTGGTAGAAGCGATTGCGGGTGCTGCCCCAAATCAGTTTATATTCATCTGTATTTTTGCCATGAACCACGCGTGTCAAATCGTCAAATTTGTCTAACATGCACGACATATCTTTAAATTCAGATTCGAAGATGTCGGTCAATTGCACTTGGGCTTCTTTGTCGCCGGTGAGTGTACCCATTTTCGAAATAAATTGCTGTGCCGGAACAGAGAAATCATTAAACATAGCCAATTGCGTGGGTCCGTCGGTTTTATGTTTGTCCAAACGGAACAAATGGTAAACAACTATTGCAAGAGCATTGGGAAGACCAATCTCCATTGCAATTATAAAAACGTTGTAGGCTCCTTGCCATCCTGATTTTTTCATAGCATTAATTTTTTTAATTTATACAAAATTACTACTATTTTTTATAATGACAATATTATTTACTATGTTTCTTTCAATTTTTTGCATTTACGGGAGTTCTAAAAATTGCTTTTTCATCGTTGGCCTTCAATTTTTAAAATGCTCATTTACTTCAGTAAACTGCGCTTTTAAAAACCTTGTCCGCCTCGAAAAATCAAATTTTTAGAATCCCTCTATATTTTTTACTAGAGACTAAAAAAATTCTTGAAAATAAAAATACTTGAAAAACGTGGTGCCTATTTTTTTTGGATTCACTTATTATACAAATACATATAGGCAAGAACATGTATATTCCCGCCAAGTCGTAATTACGGATTGGCAGGAAAATTTATAGTATTGCCAAAAGGTAATTACGAAGTGACGGAAATAGGTATAAAACTGCCAAGTCGTAATTACGAAGTGGCGAAAATAGGTATAAAACTGCCAAGTCGTAATTACGAAGTGGCGATAATATGTATAAAACTGCCAAGTCGTAATTACGTAGTGGCGGTAATATGTATAAAACTGCCAAGTCGGCAATACCTTTAGTCGGAAATATAAATTTTATCGTCTTTTCGTAATTACTACTTGGCGGAAAAATAAATTTAAACGGCTTTTTGTTACTACTTTACGATAGGAAAATAATTTGTTTTGATTTCACGTACATACTTTTAGGCGGAAAAATAATGGGGAATGCCTTAGTGGAAATATAAAATGATGGAAAACGATTCATTCCCTCCCATCGCCAATCCATTCCCTCCCATCGCCAATCAATTCCCTCCTATCTACATTGGTTACATACCACCTCACGTAGCTAAGTTTTCAAAGAAAATCATTTTTCTATTTGTTTTCTAGATAATATGTATAACTTTGCATACCACGAAATAATTTTAAATAAAAAAAGTTTCAACTATTAGAAAAACGATTTTCTTAAAGCATATCATCAATTTCCTCCCTGAAAGCCTTGGTATCAGAAGAAAATAATGAATTAGAATTTTTTTTCTTATCAGATAAAATGATAAAAAAAGATTCTTCTTTCTCGTTGGAAAATAAAAAAAGATAAAAAAAAATTTGTTTGTCTATTATTTTTTATAATTTCGTATTTCAGTTCAATAATCTTAGGAGTAAATTTCATATAAAAATAAAAATATAAATTGGCAAATCCATTAGAAATGAAAGTAAAAGGAGATGTTTCTTTAAACAAAGTCTTAAAAGAGTTTTTTGGTTTCGACACCTTTAAAGGCAATCAGGAAGCGATTATCAAAAATATTTTAGCAGGCAACGACACATTTGTCATTATGCCAACCGGTGGTGGCAAATCCCTCACCTACCAACTTCCTGCCCTCATGAGCGAAGGCACCGCCATCATCGTCTCACCCCTCATCGCTTTGATGAAAAACCAAGTGGACAACATCCGCAACTTCGGCGTCGAAAAAGGCATCGCCAACTTCCTCAATTCTTCTCTTTCCAAAGAAGAAATTATTGAGGTGAAAAGCGATTTGCTCAATGGCAAAACAAAATTACTCTATGTAGCCCCCGAAACACTGACAAAAAAAGACAACATCGAATTCTTTAAACAATTCCCAATATCTTTTTATGCCATTGACGAAGCCCATTGCATCTCCGAATGGGGACATGATTTCCGTCCGGAATATCGCAACATACGCCCAACCGTCAAAGCCATCGGCGCAGATGTGCCCGTTATCGCGCTGACAGCCACGGCAACTCCCAAAGTGCAGAACGACATCCAAAAGAATCTCGGCATGATGAAGGCAACCCTCTACAAATCCTCCTTCAATCGTCCCAACCTTTATTATGAAGTACGCCCAAAAACCAAAGACGTATCCAAAGATATCATTAAATATATAAAAGCCAACGCCGGAAAATCGGGTATCATCTATTGCCTCAGCCGCAAAAAAGTGGAAGAACTTGCCGAAACTCTAGTGGTAAATGGCATCAAAGCGCTGCCTTATCATGCCGGCTTAGACTCCGAAGTCCGCAAAAGCAATCAAGACCGGTTCTTGATGGAAGAAGTGGACATAATTGTTGCCACCATAGCCTTCGGCATGGGCATTGACAAACCCGATGTTCGCTTCGTAATCCATCATGATGTGCCAAAAAGCCTCGAAGGATACTATCAAGAAACCGGACGTTCAGGTCGCGACGATGGCGAAGGAAATTGTATTTCTTTTTATTCTTATGAAGATATATTGAAGCTCGAAAAATTCTCAGCAAAAAAATCCGTCAACGAACAAGAAATCGCCAAGCAATTATTATTAGAGACTATTGCTTACGCAGAATCTTCCGTTTGTCGCCGTAAACTTCTATTACATTATTTTGGTGAAAACTATACCGAAGAAAACTGCCAAAGCTGTGATAACTGCCTCCATCCTAAAACCAAATTCGATGGAACCGACTACGTCGAAACAGTTTTAGAAGCCGTAAAGCAAACTAAAGAACAATTCAAAGCTGTTCATCTCATTCAGGTGATAATCGGAAAACCTTCCGCCATCATCAAATCTTTCAAACATAACAAACTCGATGTGTTTGGCAAAGGCATGGAAAAGGATGAAAAATTTTGGAATGGCGTAATCCGTCAAACCCTCGTCAATAATCTTCTTGATAAGGATATCGAGAATTATGGAATCATAAAGATTACTCCTGATGGGAAAACATTCTTAAAAGAACCCTACTCCATCATGCTCACCCAAGATCATGACTATGAAAGCAACGACGAAGACGATTTCTTTGCAGGTGGAGAAAAAACAAGCACTGCCGACAAGGTTCTCTTTTCATTATTAAAAGATTTAAGGAAACAAATTTCTCGCAAAGAAGATTTACCGCCCTTCGTTATTTTCCAAGATCCTTCTTTAGAGGATATGGCTATCCAATATCCCATCAAAATGGATGAGATACTTCAAATCACCGGGGTTGGAGCAGGCAAAGCACAAAAATACGGCAAACCATTTCTTGAACTCATCGAAAGATATGTAGAAGAAAACGAAATCATCCGTCCGATGGATATGGTTGTGAAATCCGTTGTAAATAAATCCGGATTAAAAGTTTTCATCATTCAGAGTATTGACCGAAAAATCTTGCTCGAAGATATTGCTCTAGCCAAAAATATCACCATGATAGAGCTTCTAACCGAATTGGAAAGCATCGTCGCCTCGGGAACAAAATTAGACATCACCTATTATATTGATGAATCTGTTGACCCCTATCATCAAATTGAAATATTCGAATACTTCCATGATGCTGAAACCGATTCGATAGAAGATGCGCTGAACGAACTTGGCGAAAGCGAATTCACTGAAGAAGAAATCAGGCTTATGCGCATCAAATTTTTATCCGAAGTAGGAAACTAGTCATCAAAATAAATACATATTTAATTTATGAACGAAGAATTGAAAAACGATATCATTGACGAAACTATCTCTAATGAGAAAAAAGAAGAATGCTGCAAACCTAAACGCTGCAACATTTTCAGAATACTGAATCTACTCGCACTTGCAGGCGTTATAGCACTCTTTGTCTTATTTTTTCTTCCGAAGAAAAATAAAATTGACAACGCACCTCCTAAATCTATTGGGAACGTTACCTTTGCCTTTGTGAACACCGACTCCATTATGGTGCATTATGATTTTGTGCTAGACGTTCAAGTTGATTTAGCCAATTACGAAAAATCTTTACAAAACCAATATTCATCCACTGTTAGTGCTTTTCAAAAAGAATATGATGATTACATTAAAAGAGCTACTGCAGGTTTGTTAACCCTAGATCAACAAAAGAAAACAGAAGAAACTTTGGGTAAAAAACAGCAATCTATTGGTGAACTCGAATCCAAATTGGCGCAACAGTTGCAAGAAGAAAAATTGAAACGTAATATGGAAGTTCACGATAGTATTGTTAGTAATATCAGCCGGTATAATAAAACCAAAAACTATACTTTCATTTTTGAGAAGTCTTATGGCGGAGGTTTGCTTTATGCCAACACAGGACTTGAAATCACTTCCGACATCATACAAAGTTTAAACGAAGAATACGCCGAGTTACAAAAGAAAAACAAATCCGAAAAATAAATTCTTTTATGAAATCTCGCTACCTCTATGCTGCTCTTTTTTTATTGATTCTATCCGCTTGCAAACCCTCCATTGTTAAAGAGGTGGTTCAAGCCTATCCCGATGGAAGCCCAAAAATAGTGCGTTTCTTCAAAGAAGCTGATAGAAATAAAACTTTAGTGAAAGAGATTTTATATCACCCAAACCACCAAAAATACATGGAAGGTGAGTATAAAAACAATAAACGCGACGGACTGTGGACATCATGGTATCAAAACGGCAACAAATGGAGTGAAGGCACCTTCAAAGAAGGATTAGACGATGGCTATCGCTATATTTTCCATGAAAATGGCAAAAAGCAAATAGAGGGAAATTATAAAGACGGTAAAAAAGTCGGAGTTTGGAAGTTTTATGATGATAAAGGCACCTTCATCAAAGAAGAAAACTTCTCTCAATAACAAGCAGAACGTTTCTTAAAACCTATACCCAAAGCCCACCTCAACCATATCGGCGGTTGTCAGATGCGTTTTCAATCCCAATTGAACTACATAATGCTTCTTAAAGGTATAGTTCAGCGCAACTCTGTCAAAAACATAACCATCACTTTTGTCTTTTGCAATCAAATATCCCCCGATTTGAGCCACGAAAGATAGATGCGAAAAATTCATTTCATACACAAAACTCACTCCCGCCTTTATAGTTTCAAGCTTATTACCTATTATTATGTCATTTCTGCGCATCACTTCAGCAATAGCGTTATCAAAAAACACATCCACTGCAGCGCCTATCTTTCTTTTTAGTCCAAGAGGTTTCATAAAATATCCCGTCAAGATATATGCCGTATATTTCTTCCCGTTGGCGGGATACAATTCGCTGACACCAACATGTCCCATCACGGTATATTGCCATCTCTTATCATAGATAGGGATTTCATTTTTAAGCAAAACAGCAGGCTCTTTGTGTAGTTGGTAAGATAAACCCACATTAACTGTCGGGATATTGATGCCTAAATTTGGCGCCTTGAATGCGCCATTCGAAAGATGAGACATCTCTATGCCTGCCATAAGTGTCAGTCGCTTGGAAAGAGACCAACGCATTTCATACATAATCTGTAAGAACGCATTGACATGCGAGCCTATAGCGATGTTTTTATAATTCGTGGCAGCATCAAACCTCTTGGTGAGATATCCCAATCCACAAGCAAATCGAAAGTACAGGTTTATTTTTCGTCCATGCGTCAGATTGAAATTCAAATACGGATACACCGCCACCACATTGCCCAACATCTTTGAGCCACCCAAGGGCGAATAAAAAATCCCTATTCCTTTTTGAGGATACTTGTACAATTGCTCCCAAAGTTGTTTTCCATTGGTTTGTGAGGCAATACATACTTCTACTCCAGGAAAATGACTACTCGTTAAGTGCATCATAGATTTATGATGCGCCACAACGAAACCATAATAGCCATGCACATCCATTATTGGATTTATGGCAGGAGTAGCCACTTCCTGCGAAAACAGAAAATCGGACAACAAACAGCTTAGTATTATTAATAATATCTTTTTCAAAGCATCTAAAACTTGATTTTTGCAAATATAGAAAAGAGAATTGATTACTTTTGCAAAAAAAGTAAAAATGAGAAAAGAATTAGTTGCTTTTGAACGATTATTAGATATTATGGACGAACTGCGTGCAAAATGCCCTTGGGATAAATCGCAAACCATAGAGTCCCTGCGTTACCTCACGATTGAGGAAACCTACGAATTATCGGATGCCATTATCGAAGGGGATACTCAGGGCGTGTGCAAAGAATTGGGCGATTTGATGCTGCATTTGGTTTTCTATTCAAAGATAGCTTCCGAAACCAATGATTTCACTATCACCGATGTGCTCAATGGCATTTGCGAAAAACTCATCGAGCGCCATCCTCATATTTATGGCGATGTGAAAGTGGATAATGCCAAAGATGTGAAAAGCAATTGGGAGAAAATCAAACTCAAAACAGGTTCCACATCGGTATTAGGTGGTGTTCCTGCTTCTTTGCCCGCCATGGTCAAAGCTTATAGGATTCAGGAAAAGGTGAGCGGCGTTGGTTTTGATTGGGAAAAAACCCAAGATGTGATTGACAAAGTGACCGAAGAATTGCACGAACTGAAAGCCGAAATCCATCAGAACGAAGACAAAAACAAAATCGAAGCCGAGTTTGGCGACTTGATTTTTGCTTTGATAAATTATGCCCGTTTCATCAATGTGAATCCCGAAGACGCCCTCGAAAAAACCAATAAGAAATTCATCAAACGATTTGCCTATATCGAAGAACAAGCCAAAAACTCCGACAGAAAGATACAAGATTTGACGTTGGCGCAGATGGATGTGTTTTGGAATGAGGCAAAGGGTTTGGAATGAATGAACAGCTAATATTTTACCCCCCCCCTCCGAAATGTCTTTAGTATGCCGCTATGGAATACTGACTCATAGGAACACTTAGATGCATCCGTATTTTGGTTATACGGTAGTTCTATATATATCGCAATAATATCTTCCCCAATAAGCGTTGTCCCATTGCGGACAAGTGAATACCATCATAGGTAAAATCCGGGTTCATCTCCCCGTTTAACACAAATTCACTGTATGTGTCAACGAAAACGCATTGTTTTTCAAGTGCAAGTTTTTTCAATGATTCGTTTGCCACCCAAATTAACTCGTTAAATTTCGGATTACAATACTTAATCATCCCTGAATTTGCTACCGGAAGGATGCTCTCTATATAGATTTTGGTTTTTTTACTATCCATTTTTATGGCATGAATAATCTTTTTATAATTGATAATCATGGTATCTAAAGGAACCCGCTGTGCAATGTCATTCACGCCAATTTCAATAAATATTTTCTTGGGTTTATGTTTGGTGATAGACCAAAGCCGCATTAATACGCCTATGGTTTGGTCGCTACCAATACCCCTGTTTATCACTTTTGGGTTTTGCAGAAATTCAACGTTAAATAATTCCGTAATGGAATTACCCAATAGCACTATGGAGTTTTTGACAACCGGTAAAGAGTCAAATAATTCTTGTTTTCTAGTATATTGACTTGAGCGAAAAGTAAAATCTTGACTATATAGGTTACTATTGACTAAAATACATAAAAGTAGAATAATGCGTTTCATCTTTGTTTTTCGTTTGACTTTATATTGTTTATTATTGACTATGGATAGTAGCAAAATGTTTTATTGTTTGCGTATGTTTATTGGTCTAGCCTACAACAATATCTCCAACTTAGGCAGAGCTTAAGCAGAAAGGGGCATTTTAAACTTTTATTATTGTCTGCAAAGATAAAAAATAAATCATTTACACCGATAAAAATAATTTTCGTTCCATTTAAAATTGATTCAAAGTCTTCATGATTTTATCGGAGGTCGTCAAAACCATGCTAGCTAAAGCCATTGCCATCCTAGGCGTCGCCATTGTTGTCATAGGTGTCGCCATTGTTATCCTAGGCGTCGCCATTGTTGTCCTAAGCGTCGCCATTGTTGTCCTAAGCGTCGCCATTGTTATCCTAGGCGTAGCAATTGTTGTCATAGGTGTCGCCATTGTTATCCTAGGCGTCGCCATTGTTGCCATGGACGTCGCCATTGTTGCCCTGGACGTCGCTATTGTTATCCTAGGCGAAGCCGGCATGCTTTTAGCTACCAACGACGTGTTTTTTGCTTTTACTTATATTCGTCTTTGTTTACATAATGCAATCTGAACGAAAATCGTCAGCAATTTGGATACGGTTTTTGTGTTCAATATCATCCAATCCATAGGCTCATTGGTGCGGATGATAAATTGAACGCGCATCATTAAAGGAGCACCTGACGTATTATCATTTAACTCTCTTTGAAACACAGCTGTGGAATGGCTGTAAATCCATTTGTTGCTATTTCTTCATCTTGTAACTTGGTGCTCTCCATGCCTCCGTGTTTTTTTCTACGTCCACGTCAAACTACCCGATCTGCATAAAACTTTCCATCATAAAACACAAATAATAACCTCAACAGCGTCAAATCAAACAGTTTTTTGTAATTTTGCATCTTCTTAAAAAAATACGATGGATTATAATTTTAGTGATGTAGAAAAAAAGTGGCGGAAATGGTGGCAAGACCATCACACCTACAAAACGGTTGAAGACCCCTCCAAACCAAAATATTATGTGTTGGATATGTTTCCCTATCCTTCGGGCGCGGGCTTGCATGTGGGACATCCTTTAGGCTATATTGCTTCGGATATTTTTGCACGATACAAACGGCTGAAAGGTTTCAATGTGCTGCATCCTATGGGCTACGATGCCTATGGGCTGCCTGCCGAACAGTATGCCATCCAAACCGGGCAACATCCTGCCATCACCACCGAAAAAAACCTTGCTCGCTATCGTCAGCAACTCGATTTGTTGGGATTTTCTTTCGATTGGAGCCGCGAAGTGCGCACCTGCGACCCCCATTATTATAAATGGACACAATGGACTTTCATCCAGCTTTTTCATTCGTGGTATAATAAAACTACCGACAAAGCCGAACCTATTGAACAACTGATAACCAAGTTTCAGCAAAGCGGAAGCACCCAGGTGGAAGCTGCCACATCGCTTGCGGAGCCTTTCACGGCTGATTATTGGAACCAACTCACCGAAGCCCAACAACAAGAACTCTTGATGCACTTCCGTTTGGTGTATTTGGCAGATACCATCGTCAATTGGTGTCCCGCTTTGGGCACTGTGTTGGCGAATGATGAGGTGAGCGAAGGATTTTCCGTACGCGGCGGACATCCCGTGGTGCGCAAATCTATGAAACAATGGTTGCTGCGCATCACTGCGTATGCCGAACGCTTACTCAACGGTTTAGACACCCTCGATTGGAGCGAAGCCATCAAAGAAGTGCAACGCAATTGGATAGGACGCTCGGAAGGCGTCATGCTCAATTTCGAGATAAAGAACTTCGACCACAAACTGCAGGTGTTCACCACCCGCCCCGACACCATCTTTGGCGTGAGTTATATGACCTTGGCGCCCGAACACGACTTTGTGTCGCAAATCGTAGCGCCCGAATGTCGCGACGCCGTGATGCAATACATCACCGATACCAAAAACCGCAGCGAACGCGAACGCATGGCGGATGTGAAGAAAATCAGCGGCACCTTCACGGGGGCGTATGCCATACATCCCTTCAGCGGAAAAGAATTGCCCATTTGGATAGGCGATTATGTGTTAGCGGGATATGGAACGGGTGCCGTCATGGCAGTGCCCGCGCACGACAGCCGCGACTATACTTTTGCCAAACATTTTAATTTGGATATTATTGAAGTGGTGAGCGGAGGCGATATTGCTAAAGAGGCTTATGATGCCAAAGAAGGCACGATTGTCAATTCTGATTTCCTAAACGGCATCGAGGTGAAAGAGGCAATTGCTTTTGCCATTGGCTGCATGGAAGGCATGGAGATAGGCGAAGGCAAGGTGAACTTCCGCTTGCGCGATGCTATTTTCAGCCGTCAACGCTATTGGGGCGAACCCTTTCCGGTCTATTACAAAGAGGGCACTCCTTACACCCTTGACGAATCGCAACTGCCTTTAGAGTTGCCTGCCGTGGATGCTTATTTGCCCACCGAGAACGGAGAACCCCCTTTGGCACGTGCCCAAAATTGGAAAACCAAAGAAGGATATCCTTTAGAAACCAACACCATGCCGGGCTTTGCCGGTTCAAGTGCGTATTATCTGCGTTATATGGATCCGCATAACGAAACAGAATATTTTTCGCGCAAAGCGAATGAGTATTGGCAAAATGTGGATTTATACATAGGCGGAGCAGAACATGCCACAGGGCATTTGATTTATGCACGTTTTTGGAATAAGTTTCTATTTGATTTGGGATTGACCGTGAAAGATGAACCTTTCCAAAAGATGATAAATCAGGGAATGATTTTAGGAACAACAATGGTTCCAAGGGTAATACGTTATAGAGAATCAGACAATGATGAAATAATTAGTTACTTAATTTCTAAAACATTTAAACAAGTATTTCCATTTGAGGTAAAAGATAAAATACCCATTGAATTTGTTGATTTTCAAAATGGAAATTTCGTACTAACATCAGAAGAACTTAATAAAGTTAAAAGCTCTTATCCTGAGTATAAAAATTATAAAATTGCAGACAAAACTGATATTAGAAATATTTGGAAGAAAAACTTTCCTCTATCAATATTTAATGAAGAATGCCTTTCTGATTTTGTTGAAAATAGTGTGATTCTTGAACCACTTGTCGAGAAGATGTCCAAATCAAAATACAATGTAATAACCCCCGATGATTTAGTTGAGAAATACGGTGCCGACACCCTCCGTCTCTACGAAATGTTTCTTGGTCCTTTGGAGATGCACAAGCCTTGGGACACCAATGGCATCGAAGGCGTGTTTCGTTTCATCCGCAAATTGTGGCGTTTGTTTCACGATGCTGATAACAATTTCTGCGTGCGCGATGAAGAACCGACAGCCGACGAATTGCGCGTGATTCACAAAACTATTAAAAAGGTGAAGGAAGATATCGAACGTTTTTCCTTCAACACGGCGGTGAGCACCTTCATGATATGTGTGAACGAACTCACCGAACTAAAATGCAACAAACGTAATGTGTTGAGCGATTTGGCTATCATCATTTCGCCTTTTGCACCCCATATTGCTGAAGAATTTTGGAGCATGTTGGGCAATACAGGCAGCATCACCCAAGTGGCATTTCCTGCTTATGATGAAAAGTATCTCACGCTAAGTTCCCATCAATATCCGGTTTCTTTCAATGGCAAGATGCGTTTCAAACTAGAATTGCCACTGAGTTTATCCATCCCCGAAATTGAGCAAGCAGTCCTCAGCGCACCCGAATCAGAGAAATGGTTAACCTCCATGCCACCAAAGAAAGTCATCATCATTCAAGGGAAGATTATCAACATTGTTGTCTGATTTTATGACTTTATAGCTTACTATTATATTTTTGGAATGGTATTTGCTTTACCCTATCGAAATAAAAATAATTATACCATGAAAACGCGGATAATCGTTGCAATTTTCATAGTGTTCATTGCAACACAAACCAAAGCCCAATTGAGAGTCGAACCTAACACCGCCTTTCAACGTGGCGAAGTTTTGACCTACAAAGTTTATTACGATGCCGTCCTCACCGGGCAAGTCAATGCAGGCAATGTCGTTTTTAGCATAAAAAACGAAAACAAACTCATCAACAACCGCAGCACTTTGCACATAGAAGCCATCGGAAAAACCAAAGGTGCGTTCAATTGGTTCTATAAAGTGGTGGATCACTATGACACTTATGTGGATGAAGAAACATTGGCTCCTTGGCTTTTCTTGCGCCGCATAGACGAAGGCGGATATATCATCAATCAAGATGTGACCTTCAATCAAAATAAAAATGTCGCTTATTTTGTGGATAACAAAAAGAACAAGCAAGCCACCATCACCACACCCCCTTATGTGCAAGATTTGTTA
Source organism: uncultured bacterium (assembly GCA_903862465.1). GTDB lineage: Bacteria > Bacteroidota > Bacteroidia > Bacteroidales > CAIWKO01 > CAIWKO01. The sequence continues at coordinate 98,766 of CAIOYH010000010.1, forward strand.
TCTGCTATCTATTATTGTCGCACCTATGACGTCACCAAATTGGGCAACAACGACGAATTTTTCGTAAAGTTTATGTTGGACGACACGGTTTATTCCACCAAAATCGTCTATGTAGGCAAAGAAACCGTCAGCACCAACTTTGGAAAAGTTCGTTGTTTGAAACTGAAACCACAAGTACTAACAGGCACCGTTTTCAAAGATCCTTATCCTGTAACCCTTTGGGTGACCGATGACAAAAACAAAATTCCCATCCTTGCCGAATCTGCCATCATCGTCGGAAAAGTGAAGCTCGAACTCATCAATTACAGCGGGTTGAAGAACGCTTTTTCCGCACTGATAAAATAATTCAAAGAAATATTTCTTTTTTTGTTTTTGAGATGAAATATTATCTAATTTCGTAAAAAAAATTTCACATGAAAAAGTTACTTCTTTTTTGCCTTTGCAGCATGATATTTCTCTCAAGTTTCGCTCAAAAAATTGACAAAAAACTTGTCCCGATGACAGTGAAAAACACCTTATTAGTAAAAGTGAACGATACGGTGAATCCTCTTTGGGAAATGGGAAAAGACTTCTACACCGCCACCCTCGTGAAAGGCGAACTCAAAGGCGCCATTCAGATAAAAGAAAACGGCGAGTGGATAGAAACTATTTGGACTATACCTTTTACCACCGTTCCCAACAAAATCAAAGACCATCTCCAAAAAACTTATCCCGATTACAAAGTGACAAGTACCTCCATACAATACCGCAGCGATGGCAACTATTATATCTTCGAAATAAAAAAGAAAAAAGATATACAAACGCTCTATTATAACCTGCTAAACGAATTCATCAAAGCCGAACCCAAAATATCTCAACCCAAATAAACCATAAATTAGTTTTCGTTCTTTTATTCACCAAAAATCAATTTAATTTTTAGTCCTCTTACATTTAATCTCATTTAAAAAAAACACTATGAAAAAATTTACGCTTTTCTTTTTAGCAATTAGTTTTGCTATGGTAAGTTTTGGCCAAACTAAAATTGGCAAAACAACCGTCAATGCTGCATTATTATCCAAAACCCAACACCAAGGGATGCTCCAAACCTACAACAATTCGCAAGGAACAGTTTATTATACAGCACCGTCTCACGCATCAAAAGTTAGTTATATGACGCAAAACTTTGATGGCACTTGGTTGCCCACATCGTGGACCACCACCGTATTATTAACAGCAAAAACATGGCAACAAGGCAACCCTGCCGCTACTCCTTACACTACGATTGACCCCGCTAATCTTTATTCTGCCATTTGCCCTTATTGCTTACCGACCGAAACCCAAAACGAATGGTTGAAGACTCCTTCTATCACAGGAACCGCTGCCGCTACTTCATTATTTTTGAAGTTTTGGCTTGGATTCAGTTATGATTACTTACCCGCCGGTGGCTTAGGAGTACCGGGTGCAACTTTACAATGTAAGATTTCAACCAATGGAGGCACATCGTGGACCACACTTTGGGATGCTAACACCGTTACCGCCTTCACAGGTTGGGGATGGCGCGAAGTGTCTTGCGACATCTCAGCATATAAATCTGCTCCATTCATGATTGCATGGAATATTACCGGTGCCGATGGCGATTTGTTTGGTCTTGACAATATCTCTATAGCTGAACCTGCTGCAATAGATGCCGGCGTAACCGCTATCACAGCGCCGCTTACCACTTGTAACAACTTATCATCCGCAGAAAATATCGTTGTTACCATTAAAAATAACGGCGCCACTGCTATTTCTAACTTCCCCGTTTCCTATAAAATAAACAACAACACTCCTGTCACAGTTACCTACACAGGCTCCATCGCTTCAGCAGGCACTGCTAGCTATACCTTCACAGGGGCTAATGCTGCCAATCTGTCCGTAGCTGGTCTGTATAAAATAAAAGCTTATACGTCTCTTTCCGGAGACGGCGTTGCAACAAACGATACCACTACCGCTAACCTATCTATCGGAACTGCATCCATACCGTATGCTATGGGGTTTGAAGCTACCGACAACTTAGCAGGATGGACAGTGCTCAACACTAATGCCGATGCCTTCACATGGGGAATCTACACCGGAGCACAATATGCTCACACAGGAACAGGCTTTGCGGCTTATCCTTATAACACCAATGGCACCACCGCTGCCGACGATTGGATATTCACCAAATGTATCAGTATGTTTGCCGGAACCAATTATCGTTTGAGATTTTACTACAGAGCCTTCAATAGTGCCTTCGCCGAAGCTATGAACGTAAAAATAGGCACCGTTGCTTCTGTTGCCGGTATGACCACGCAGCTCGTTGACTTGCCTTCTATCACCGACACCACCTATCCCGTGTCGAACACCACTTTCACTGTTCCTGCTTCGGGCACCTATTATATAGGCTTCCACGCCAAAAGCGCTGCTGATGCGGATTATCTCATTATTGATGACGTATCCATAGACATCGTTGCCGATGTTGCCGAGAACCCTTCATCTGACATCAGTATGTTCCCGAACCCTGCAAGCACTATGCTCACCATCAACTCTCCCGAAAAAATCAAACATATCAAAGTCATCAACCTCTTGGGAAGTGTGGTTTTCGAACAAGACATCTTCACTAACAGCCTACAACTAAATACCTCGGACTACACCAAAGGCATTTATTTTGTTGTTGTGACCACCGAAAAACAAAACTTCACGCGCAAGATTCAAATCATCAAATAAAAAATCATCATCGAGCCAATACAAAAAAAGCTATCCAATTCGGGTAGCTTTTTTTGTTTTTTTACAATGGCAACGTTAGTCGTTATAACGGCAACGCTAGTCGTTACAACGGCAATGGTAGTCGTTATAACGATAATGGTAGTCGTTATAACGGCAATGGTAGTCGTTATAACGGCAATGGTAGTCGTTATAACGGCAATGGTAGTCGTTACAACGGCAATGGTAGTCGTTACAACGGTAATGGTAGTCGTTACAACGATAATGGTAGTCGTTACAACGATAATGGTTGCCGTTATAACGATAATGGTTGCCGTTATGATCGAGAGTGTAAAGAAGATTGTGTAAACAGGATTTTTAGAGTCTACATCTGTCTGCAAAGATAATTAAAAATTGATGA
>CAIOYH010000011.1 GCA_903862465.1 uncultured bacterium
AAATGACCAAATAATAGAACTATAATCCCAAAAACTGCCAAAAATTAACCCTAGCTTTTAAGCTAGGGCTCCCACTATGACGTATCCAAGGACTTTAGTCCTGCAAAATTAAAAGCACACCAAATATCTAAGCTAATCTTACGCATTATAATGAAATCCCGAAGGGATGACAATATTATAGAAAACATAATGCAGAGAATACCAAAACCCAGAATGGGTGTCATAATAATATCATCCCTTCGGGATTTTACTCAGGACTATCTGAATAATTTTCTATAATAATTTCAGTCCTTCGGACTTTTGCATAGCATCATATATAAGGTAAAAACTCACTCCATTATAATCCCAACATCAGGCAACTTCTTCTCTATAGCGGGCAACATGCAATTGATAGCGGGTAATTAGCTCTTTGTAGCGGGCAACCTCCTCTCTGTAGCGGGCAATTAGCTATTTTTAGCGGGCAACTTCCTCTCTGTAGCGGGCAACATCCTCTCTTTAGCGGGAAAATAGGTTTATATAGCGGGCAACATCCTCTCTATAGCAGGCAAATAGACATTTATAGCGGGCAACTTCCTCTCTGTAGCGGGCAACTTCCTCTCTGTAGCGGGCAACTTCCTCTTTTTAGCGGGTAACGCACTACCATTGGGTTTCAGCTCGCCATCAACTCAATCACAAGTCTAAAACCGACCCGACTTACGTTCGTCATCTAGGTCTAAGATGCTATCAGGGTTTTTTCTTTTCTATGAGAATGATTTCTCGTTTGGGGTTGAGGAGGGCGTTGATGGCGTGGTAGTTTTCGTAGCGATAGATGGTTCCGGAGAGGTTTTCGTAGCCGCCATCGAGGGTTTTTTTGAAGTTGAAATTGGTTTCGAGCAGGACGGGATGGTAATGGGAGAGGCAGGCGGGGAAGTTTTTGCCGAAGTTTTTGAGGGCATGACCAAAATAGAGCATGATGTCGTTGCCCTGAAATGCGTAGAAGTTGGGGTCGGTTTTGTAGGTGTTGCGAAAGTTGAGCACGAAGGTCTGGGTGATGCTGTCTTGATAGTTGATGAAGCTGTTGGAATAGATGTGCGTGTTGAGGTTCATGAGATATTCAACATCGAGGCTGCTGTAACCTTCCCAAGTTTTTTCGGCAAACAAAACAATCTTGTGTTGATAAGCCAATTCGTTGAGATTGCGCAAATATGAAGAGACAAAGGCTTCGCCATCAATGAGGGTTATGATTACATTTACGTTGGCATCGGAGAGGTTTTTGGTTACGCCCGCCATCCATTCCTTGGAGTAGTCCACCTTGAAGACATTGATTTTGCTGTTCTTATGAGCCACTTCGGCATCGGCATATTTCTTTAGGGAATCCGCCAATTCTTTTTCTTTGTCGTTGTGAACAATGAGCAGGTTGCAGTCGGGATAGGTGGTTTCGATGAAGTCAATCATCTGTTTTGTTTCGCTTTGGAAGGAGGTGTTGAGTTTGAAAGCGAAGGGGTTGTCTTTTATCAAATCGTATTGGTTGGTGAAGGGGTTGATGATGGGCACGGCATGTTGTTTTGCCCAATTAGCGACAAGTTGGAAGCTTTTGCTGAAGAGGGGACCAATGATAAGATTGACGGAGGCGAACTCAGGTTTTTTGAGGATAGCCTCGGTGGATTGAGCGTCTTCGGTCACGTCATAGGTGTAAATTTTGAGGGATAGACCCGCTCTGTCTAAGGAGTCGAGGGCTTGGCAGATGCCTTCATAGAACTGAATGAAGAGGAGGGATTGGTAAGTGGAGACGGCGTTGTCGGTGTTGGCGGTGTCAATTATATCGGCACGGTCGAGATAGAAAGGAATCATAAGGGCGACGGTGTAGGAAGGGAGGATGCCCGTTTTGCCACATTCAACGACAGGGATGGTGTCTTTGGCAGGCGTGATGGGTTTTGGAACGGCTTCGGAGTAAGGTACTTTTATTTGTTGACCGAGTTGGAGGTTGTCGGTTAAGCCCGGATTTAGTTTCTTAATTTCGTCAACAGTTATGTTATAGAGTTTGGCAATGGCGAAGAGTGATTCGCCTTTTTGAACGACATGGAGGCTTTGTTTGACAGGTTTGGGTTCGGGCTTGGGTTTGTCGGAAAGGGGGATTTTAATCAGTTGTCCCGGGTTGATTTTGTCGGTCAATCCTGCGTTGAGCTTGTATAGCTCATCCACTTTGACGTTGTAATTCGTTGCAATTTTATAGAGGGTTTCGCCTTTGTCAACATAATGGTTGATGAAAGTTATTTCGTCGGGGTTGTTGACCTTAAGTATTTTGAGAATCACGCCGCCTTGGATGCCTTTTACGGATTCGGGATTGGCGCTGTAGATCTGCCGAATGTCAACGGAATAAGCTTTGGCAAGTTCGAAAACGGTTTGCCCGGGTTTGACGGTGTGGATATAGTAATATTTGTTGCCAATAAATTCAGTTCGCTTGCTGATTTCAATTTTCTGCGAAAAGACATGACTGCTTATACCAAGAAAAAGGATAGCAATCGGCAGGAAGGTTCTGATTAGTTTCATGATTGAAATTTTTTATTCCCATTCAATAGTTGCAGGAGGTTTAGAGCTGATGTCGTACACCACACGGTTGACTCCCTTCACTTTATTAATAATTTCGTTAGACATCTTGGATAAAAAGTCGTAGGGGAGATGTACCCAATCAGCCGTCATGCCATCGGTGGACGAAACTGCGCGTAAAGCTACCACGTTTTCGTAGGAACGTTCGTCGCCCATGACGCCCACAGACTGCACGGGAAGCAACATAGCGCCTGCTTGCCAAACAGTGTCGTAGAGTTTCCAATTTTTTAGTCCTTCGATAAATATAGAATCCACTTCTTGCAAAATTCGTACCTTTTCGGGGGTGATGTCGCTGATGATGCGTATGCCAAGTCCCGGACCGGGGAAGGGATGGCGGTTTAGTATCTCAGGTTTCAACGAAAGAGAAGCGCCCACGCGGCGAACTTCATCCTTAAATAAAGACTTCAAAGGTTCGACGATTTTCAGTTTCATATAATCTGGTAAACCACCTACATTGTGGTGGGATTTGATGGTGGCAGAAGGTCCTTTGACGGAGACAGATTCGATGACATCGGGATAAATGGTGCCTTGGGCTAACCATTTCACGTCTTCAATCTTGTGGGCTTCGGCATCAAAAACATCAATAAAGGTTTTGCCGATGACTTTGCGTTTGTGTTCGGGGTCGGAAATGCCTTTTAGGTTGTCAAGGAAAATGGCGCCTGCGCGAACACCGGTAACATTCAACCCCATGCTTTTATAATTCTCGAGAACAGAATCAAACTCGTTTTTGCGCAGCAAACCATTGTCAACAAAGATGCAATATAAGTTTTTACCAATGGCTTTGTGGAGCAAAACTGCCGCGACAGAGGAGTCAACACCGCCTGAAAGCCCCAAGACTACTTTATCGTCCTGCAACTGTTGCTTTAGAGAATCAACCGTTACATCAATAAAGGAATCAGGCGTCCACGATTGGTCGCATTTGCAAATGTCCACCGCGAAATTGCGCAGTAATATCATGCCTTCTGTGGAATGATATACTTCGGGATGGAACTGTATGCCGTAGGTTTCTTCGTTGTCAATTACAAATCCTGCCACCTTCACTTCAGGTGTGCTTGCTATGGTTTTAAACTCAGACGGGGTCGAGAGAATGGTGTCGCCATGGGACATCCATACTTGAGAGCCTTGAGTCATCCCTTTAAATAAAATATTAGAAGTATCTATAAAAGAAAGATTTGCTCTTCCGTATTCTCTAATCTCAGAGGGTAACACTTCGCCGCGATTGGTGTGAGCCAAAAATTGCGCACCATAGCAAACAGCCAAGATGGGGAGTTTTCCTTTTATAGCCAACAAATCAGGATAGGGGGCATCTTTTTGACGAACAGAGAATGGACTGCCCGATAGGATAACGCCTTTAATATCTGAAGTTATTTCAGGTATTTTATTATACGGATGTATCTCGCAATAAATAAAAAGCTCGCGAATTCTACGTGCAATAAGCTGCGTGTATTGCGAACCAAAATCAAGAATTAATATAGTTTCGTGCATGATATTTTTTTACTATGCAAATTTAATAATATATATAAACGTAGGGACGATAATTTTAAACTATTTATAAAAAAAAGGGATTGTCGCGCATTGACAATCCCTTTTTGTTGTATTTATGAATGATTATTCAGCTTTAAATATTTTGAAATATTTTTGGTCTGTATCCGTACTTAGCCGTATGGAATATACGCCTGCAGTCAAAGATGATATGTCAATGGTTGCTGATTCTGATGTGTTTGCAAATGTTTTTGATAGGATCAATTGTCCTGTCATGGAGAAAAGATTCATAGTAATAGGCACATTAGACGTGATGCCAAAATCAATATGTATGTTGCCTTGGGCAGGATTTGGAAATATCTTTACTGAGGAAAACATATTTTCGGAGATTCCCACTGTAGTGACGCTTACTTGTTGGGTGATAGTGTCGGAACAACTGCCATTAGAAACAATAAGTTGTACAGGATAATTCCCAACTGTTGTATAGGTATGTGTTGGATTTGGAGAAGTACTTGTTCCGCCATCACCAAAAGCCCAATGATAGGTAATGCCGCCCGTAGAAGTGTTCGTAAAGGTAACTAAACCGCTTGTAACGACATCGGTGAATGCTGCTACGGGTTGCGCATTGATGGTTGCTACAACCGGAATACGAGCACTTAGACAACCACCCAATGATTCAATCTCCCAATCGTAGAAGAAATAGTAGCGTATGCTACCTGTTGCACTTGAACCCGTTATGGATATTTTTCCGGCTAAGGTATAAGGGTAGTTGATTCCTCCTGAACTTCTATACATATTGGGATTTGTAGAGGTGCAACGCAACGACATGCCCGTTCCAACCGGAACAGTGAAATTTAAAGTAACTCTGCTGTCGCCTATAGGAACATTTACAGTGGCAGTAGCTAACACAGCTCCTCCGCTTGAATTTAAGGTTATAGTGCGGTTGCCTGCAGTAGTGGCATAAACACGAACGGATTTAAGATTCACTGAAGTGGTGCAATCAAATAGCAAATAATAGGTAGTGGAATTATAATTCATACCGCCACCGATAGAATCGGGTTTTCCAACATATTCATTTGGAACAACTGTTGAATTTTCTGCGTAATATGTTGTTGTGCTTGAAAGGTTAGGTGTGGTAAAATTTGTGCCCGAAAACACTAGATTACCATTAGGAGCATCATACCAATTGATAGTTCCTGTTCCACTCGCGCTTAAATCAAGGGTACCACTTCCGCAACGAGAAGCGCCAATCCCTGTAGGAGCAGCAAGAGCATTAATCACAAAATAATTGGTTCTAACTAAAGAATCTGTTCCTTTGCAGTTTGTTGCGTATAGTTTTACAGTGTAGGTCCCGTTTGTTAAATAGGTGTGTGTCGGATTTGTTTCTGTGGAAGTGCCACCATCGCCAAAATACCATGTAAAGTTTGTGGATGCAGCCGACGTATTGGTAAACTGAACGATGCCGGCACAATTATCAATGACAAGCCCTGTAAATTGCGCATCAGGACTAGTGGCGGGAGCTAACTGAATGTTGCGAACTGAAGCAGTTCCATTGGTCACAGCAATACCGGTAATGGTTTTTGAAGTATATCCCGGAGCAGAATAGGTGAGACTGTAAGTGCCGGTATTCACATATTTATGATAGTTACCAACAGGTAAAGCAGAATAGACATGTGAACTATCATTGGCTTGGTCGTATCCATTGGCAAAGACCTTAGCGCGAATGGGCAGACCGCTGCATGAATCTGTTATCACTCCGCGTATGCCATAAAGACATTCCTGCATATAATTCAGCAAAGAAACATAGTTTTCATTCCATTTCTGATTGAGGTTTTGTGTCTGTGTTGTTTTGGTATTATCTAGTTCAATGGTCTGTTCCCTACACTGTTTAAAGAAATTCATATAATCTTGTCTGCCACCTGTTATCACATACCAATCACCGCCTTCAGTCACGCCGCTTGGGATGGTACTTGACATATAGGTGGGAGTAACCAAACGAGCCGAGGTTACATAATTAGTACAAACTCTTCTCCACCAAGCATCATCTGCATTCGGATTGCCTGTAGTAACCCATGTATCCCAAGGAAAGTTGGTCAATTCAGCACCACCGTGAAAATTTGCTGACATATTAAAATGGTGGGTAGTAGCAAAATTAATAAATGCTTGTGTCTCGGGTTGTGTTGCGTTGCCATCAGGGTTTTGACCGGCTCTTGGGTCTGGATAATTTCTGTTTAAATCCACGGCATTTAAGTTTTCGCGACGCGAGTTGACAACCGTACTGCCCACAGGGTTTGATTGATAATAAGTTCCTTCAGGATTCGCCATGGGGCATAAATATATTTCAGCTCCATCCACCAAAGTGGTGACTTGAGAAATTGTGCCATAATTCGTCAATAAATAATTTGCCAAACGAAGCAATAATATCAAACCTGTGGTTTCATCTCCATGAATGGAAGACGTGTATAAAAACTGCGGCTCGTTTTCGGCAGTATTCACATTTTTAGATATTTTTGCTGCCAGAATTTTGTAATTTCCTGAAGGTGTTGATGCCATAACGGTATCTATCGCACACAAAGTAGGGTAGGTGGTAGCAAAATTTGATAGCATTTGCAAGTAAACACTATAAGTTGGATAAGCATCCCAATTTGCCATGGCAGCCACGGTAGTTGCCATAGTCATTGCTTTAGGAACGTTTTTATGAACAATAGTATAAGGTATATTGCGCGATAAAAATTCTTCAAATTGATGTTGATTCGCATAAGCAGTTACCTGAAAGCCTGTGCCATCCGACAGTGCCTTTACATTATCAATATTGATAATATAGGTTAAATCCTCATTTATTTGAGCTTTTGAGCTTACCGTAAATGTGAAAGCAATTGAGTTATAGTCGTCAAATGAATGACCGGACAATAGCAATTGCTGATTTGTTAGATTTTGTGCCGAAATGCTTATCGTGATAAGTAAGGCTGAAAGAAGAAATATGATTTTTCGCATAAGTGAAATAGATTTGGGGATAAAAGTATAAAAAATTTTTCAATTACAATTAGCTTTAACAATGATTTAATCGTGAAGATTTCTTAGCCTCTAAAATATAGTCGATTGAGATAGGGGAGGAGTACAAGCAAATGTCGCATGGAAATGGAATGCAAATATAACTCCATAGTGACCTTTCAAAAAATCAACTTTGCAAGATAATTAAGAGCATATATAATATAAAGGTATAATTTCTTATTTTCTCTTTAAATATTTTCACAAAAAAAAACTCCTAAAACATTTCGTCTTAGAAGTTTTTACTCGTTTTCTACATCCTCTATATATATAAGGTATGAAAAAAATCGTATTGACCTTATTCATTCTCTTTTTGATGTATTGTACCGGGCAAAGTATTTATTTACTCATTCTGGAGCGGCATCAAAGTTCTTTGCTTAAAAATAAAATTCTTTATGTTTATCAAAATCGCTTTACAATTATAAATTATTACCTATCTAAAAAACC
>CAIOYH010000012.1 GCA_903862465.1 uncultured bacterium
AGAAAAATACTTTCTTCCCTAAAAAAAACTGCCATCAACCCACAGGTTCTTGCGGCAATTTCTTTAAATTTTCTACATACCGCTGTTCATTAAAAGGTACTTGGTTCGTAAGTATATCATAAATTTCAACGGCAACACATTGCCCGATATATTTTTTTGCATTCGATGGAGTTATGCCCGATTCCACCAAACGATTAAATGTTATTTTGGTTTCTTTAGGCTGATTCTTCTTCATTTGATGTTCAATAATTTTGATCACCGCTCCGCTAAGTTCTTGTTTTGAAATCATAAGTTTTGTTTTTTTTTAATTTTTAATTCCTACCTATATAATATGGCATGCATTTTTCATTCTTAAATCTAAAATCTTAATTCTTAATTCTCTTGTCCACATAAAAAAAAGCCACCACCCCCGTCACTTGCGTCCAATCTTTTATATGCCGACCAAAAGCTGCTTTGAGCGACATATTATTCGAATTAGTTTTGCCGGCTTGTATCAGTCGCGGTCCGGAGGCGGCGATGCTGTCGGTGGAGATGTTGCTCGGCATCACAAAAGCGATATGCCCCGACCATTTTGGATTCGGATTTTTATAACACACCACCACCATCACGCCCGAATCGGCTAACTGCTGCGCCCGTTCCAAAGGATTTTGTTTGAGGGGCGTCCATCCCTGCGTGGCTGCTTCCGCCGAGTGAAGCCAAATGTATTGTGCATTTGCCAACAACTCCGTTTCGTGTTTAGGCGGGCGCAAGATATAGATGTTTTTTTGTTTACACACCGAGGCAACAAACGCACTGCAATGCGCTCCTTTGTCTTTAGTTGAAGAAGACATCTCAGCTTGTCCCGTTTCCCAATTCACATGCTGCCCACTGCGCCACAAACTATCCACATGCTGACTCAAATAAAACTTCTGCAAAGCATAACCCGCCGAATCTATCGTGATAAGCCGCTGTCCAAAAGCGGACGAACCGAGCAAAATAGCGATGAACAGGAGAAGGATTTTTGATTTAAGATTTAAGATTTGAGAATTGTGATTTTTCATTTTTAATTTTTAATTCCTGCCTGCGTGACGCAGTCAGGCAGGTTTAATTTTTCATTTTTCATTTTTAATTTTTCATTTCCATTAAGTTAGTTGTCCCGAAGACTCGATATACTTTCCAATACCTTCGTTCAATCGAGTCAACCTATCGTTTTGGTTATGACTCAACATGCCATTTGGCAAATAAGTATTCATTTTATAGAGATTCAATGCTTCATTATAAGTTCCCATGACTACTCCTGAAGGGATAGAGCCAAAAAAAGTAGTAACACCTTCGTCCTTTTTGGTTAATCTCTGAAAATTATAGACATCACTTTCTTGCAGATAAACATGAATAATATCTTTGAATGTCACCAATCCCAAATTGCGTCGTTCATTATAACGCATAAAAAAATGCGAAGTATGATACAGCATTTCAAATTCACTTGCAACCAAAATTGCGGCGTGTGATTTGCCAGTGTGATAGAGCAACATCATCGCACTATACTCTTCTTTCTTAGCGTATTGAATTTTGCAAATCCAATGGTTTTTATATTTGGAATTATAATCAAAAAACTTAGTAAATCCTTCTGATCTTTGATGCTTAGTAAGCTTTTTACGTAAGTCTTTTTCCACATAGTGCACTTTACGAGAAAGAATCGGAAAATCTTTATTGATTTCTTTTCTTATTTCCTCCAAATTCATTGAGGGGACTATCATAGCTTCTTATTTTGATGAATATTTTATAGAGAAAACCGTATAGGCATATTAAATTGCACACGAACAGCTTTGCCCGATTGCGTCCCGGGCGTCCACTTTGGCATAAGATTCACCACCCGCATGGCTTCCTCTTCCAAGCCACTGCCCACCCCGCGCAACACCTTCACATTCGAAACGCTGCCGTCTGTTTCCACCACAAAAGTTATGTAAACCGTTCCTTGAATGCCATTTTTCATAGCCTCCGCAGGATAATGCATATTATCAATCAAAAACTTGATGCGTGCTTCATCGCCTCCGGGATATTGAGGCATAACTTCTACCACCGTAAAGATAGGTGCATCCGTTTCAAATTTACTCAAATCGGGAAAAGTCTCCGGTATCTCCGAAACCAATTTAGTGTAATCAGGAAACGAATTGACGATGGTTTGATCTTTCGATCTCATGACGTCATACATAGGCTCAGCATATTGCGATCCGAGATTGCTCTTTTTATCGCGTATATAATACACTATCGAAACAGGCGAAGGCGCATGATTAAACAAATACTTCGTCACCTCCACATAAAATAAGGAATCGGGATGTTTGCTATTATCAAAATACTTCACTGTTTTCAGAACACAACGCTTATTATAAAGTCGAATAGCACTCGTATCATACATATCACTTGCGTATTTCATATTCCGACAGAAAGCACAGGTGTCTTTCAATCGAAATTTAGTTAGACCTATATTATAATATGTTTCAGGTGTTGGCGCGATCTTCAAAGAAAGATTGAACAAGGAATCGGCTAGTTTGTACTTTTTTTTATGGAACATTTTTATCCCATCATTATAATAATCCAAATAGGGATGTTTCTGCCCAAAGGCAAAGAAATTGCAAGCTAGCAAAAAGACAAAGACAATTTTTCGAGTGTATTTCATACGCACATTTCTTTAGTTAAAAGTACAAGATTTCTAATGGTAAAATATTTTTCAAAATTAATAGTATTTGATAATATGACAAAGAAAAAAATCACAAAATTTTATTCATTCTTTTTGCTCAATATAGTTTTTCTAGTATATTTATTATTTCTAAAGTAAAATAATTTAAACAAACCATTCGTTTTCCATCTAAAATATATATCTTTGCAAATATCTTCCAATCCAACTTACTTGCATTGGATATAAAATAAGAATGTAACTAACTTACTTGCGAAATGAAAAACAAATATGTTGACCTAATTGAACAGAATTTTTATTATCCCCAAACAGAATTTAAAACAGAAGACAACGAACTTTATTTTAATGGGATATGTTTAATGGATATGATTAAGCAGTATGGAACTCCATTAAAAATAACGTATTTACCCAAAATTTCTGCACAAATTCAAAAGGCAAAGAAGCTGTTCAATGTAGCAATAGCGAAAGCAGATTATCAGGGCGACTACTTCTATTCCTATTGCACCAAGAGCTCTCACTTCTCCTTTATCTTAGAAGAAGTACTAAAAAACGACGTGCATTTGGAAACCTCATCCGAGTTTGATATTAATATTATCAATCATCTATATGAAACGAAACTCATAGATAAGAATACCTATATTATATGTAACGGTTTTAAAAAGGAAGGCTACTTGCAAAGTATTTGCGATTTGATTACCCACAACTTTTCAAATACCATCCCCGTTTTGGACAATAAAGATGAGTTCTTTCGAATTGAAAAGATTTTGAAAAAGAAATGCAAGATAGGTATTCGTATTGCTTCGGAAGAAGAACCGCAGTTTGATTTCTATACTTCGCGCTTAGGTATTCGCTACAATGACATCGTAGATTTCTACAAATCCAAGATTCGACACAATCCGAAGTTCGAACTTAAGATGCTACACTTTTTCATTAATACCGGAATCAAAGATTCTGCTTACTATTGGAATGAGTTGACCAAATGCGTCAATGTGTATTGCGAACTGAAGAAGTATTGCAAGGAACTCGACTCATTTAACATAGGCGGCGGCTTCCCTGTGAAGAATTCTTTAGCATTCGACTATGATTATGAGTACATGTCGGAGGAAATAGTATCGCAGATAAAAACCATTTGTCAGCAAAACAAAACGCCCGACCCAAACATATTTAGCGAGTTCGGTTCATACACAGTTGGAGAAAGTGGCGCCGTTCTTTACTCCATCTTAGGTCAGAAACAACAAAACGATCGCGAGTTGTGGAACATGATTGACAGTTCCTTCATGACTACATTGCCGGATACGTGGGCAATAAACCAACGTTTTGTTCTTTTGGCAGTGAACAATTGGGACCGAGAATACCAAAGAGTTCATTTGGGCGGCTTGACTTGCGACAGTCACGATTTTTATAATGCCGAAGCGCATGCCAACGCAGTGTTCTTGCCCAAATTTGTCGAAAATGATCCTTTGTACATCGGATTGTTTCACACAGGGGCTTATCAGGAATCTTTAGGAGGCTATGGCGGCATACAACATTGCCTCACCCCTTCTCCCAAACATATTTTAATAGATAAGGATGAAGACGGCGAACTTTTTACAAAACTTTTTGCCAAAGAACAAAGCTACAAATCTATGATGAAAGTTCTTGGTTATTAGCACTTTTGAGATTGTTAATTACTTTATTGATAACTTTATTTATATAGTAATCTCAATTAATTCCTTTTATTTAAATTTGTAAGAAAATAAATGGTATTATATTTGCAAAAAAGTTAAAAATTAAAATCAAATATCTATGAAAAAATCAATCAAAACATTCGTAATTCTTATGGCAATCAGCTTTACATTTTGTAGCGCTAGTTTTGCACAAAAAAAGTTTAGAGGAATAATCAATTACACCATTGCCTATTCTGGAACCATTGATGC
>CAIOYH010000013.1 GCA_903862465.1 uncultured bacterium
CTCCATTAGGTATATCTCCAAATTATAAAATTATATTTAATACCATTCTACATCATTTAATTCCTTTACAATCTCATTTAATTAAATTCTAAATACATAGATTTAATCAAGATTCTTAATCCTGAAATTTAATAATGTTTTATTCCTCTAAAGATATAAATCAGATAGATTTTGTTTTTCATCAAGGCATTGAAACATCTTGACTAAAAAAAGAGGCTGCTATTAAATCTTTTTCTCAAAATAGATATATTTCTTATCTTCAAAAATAAAAAATAAATTTTCTGATTCATTTTTCTCACAAATATAATTTTATGTATTACTTTTGTAAACGAATAAAATTCAGATAATCTACCTCAACTGAATTTAGATAAAAATGTTTTACCTTTAATGATTTCAATCAAAACACATCAAAAATAAATGGAAAGAATAAAAAAATATTTTCCGGAGCTTAAACCGGAGCAACTAACTCAGTTTGAACAGTTGGGAAGTTTGTACAGCGAATGGAACGAAAAAATCAACGTGATTTCGCGTCAAGACATTCAGGAACTGTATCTTCATCATGTGTTACATTCCTTGAGTATCGCCAAACTGATACAGTTCAACGAAGGCACCACCATCATGGATGTGGGCACAGGCGGCGGATTTCCGGGCATTCCCTTGGCAATTATGTTTCCCGAAGCCGATTTTTATTTGGTGGATTCTATCGGAAAAAAGATACAGGTGGTGAACGAGATTGCGAGTGCTCTCAAACTGCAAAATGTTACTGCTGAACAAAAGCGTGCTGAAGATGTTGGCTTTGCTTTCGATTTTATAGTGTCGCGGGCGGTTACTAATTTGCCCGAGTTTGTCGGTTGGGTGAAAAATAATATCAGCAACGGAAGCACCAACACCCTCGAAAATGGGATTCTTTACCTCAAGGGAGACGACGCCCTAGCGGAAATCAAGAAGATGAAAGCAGGCAAGTTTATCTTCGACATCAGCAGCTATTTTAGCGAAGAATATTTCGAAACCAAGAAGATAGTTTATTTGTATGATCTGTAGGACGAATTGCCTATAGAGAAAAGTTCGGAAAGGTGTAAGGGTATTTAGTAGGGGAAGAATCTCCATCGGATTCTTTTCTTCAGAGATTTATTTTTGATTGACGGTCAAATTTTCATCCACATTCTCGTTGATGATAAGAAAAATATCTTCGTTTGGCTTCTTCATCAGATATTTTTCACGACCAAAACGTTCCAACTCCTTCTTGTCGGTGCTCAACGCCTTCACCAAATCTTTGTTTTTCTTAATCTCGTCCACAAAATATTTCCTTTGCTGCATCAAATCGCGCAGCTCCTTGCGCTGCTCATATTGGCTCACCCAATTGTCATTATCGAAAAAGCCCACCCACACGACAAACGCAAGAGTAACCATCACATAATAATTGCGGACCATTTTCCACGCGAAGACAAGAATTCTTTTCATAAGACTACAAAGATAAACAAAGTTGATTTACATACTACACCGAAGCATTATTTTTTATGAACCGTTCGTTGTCAATAGCTACATTTTTTGCAACTGTTCGTGGGTCAATTTCCCATTCACCCACGTATTGTCCAACACAGCGTCATATTTTTTATAAAAATTGATGGCAGGTTCATTCCAATCCAACACCTGCCAATGCAAACGTTTCACATTGTTTTGCTGCGCAATTTCAATCATCTTTTCGAACAAAATTGTCCCGATATTATTGCCCCGCAAATGTTCTTTCACGATGATATCTTCCAAATACATGCACTTACCTTTCCATGTAGAATAGCTGAAATAATAAAAAGCCATGCCCGCCACTGCGCCATCGGCATCTGCCATAATCGCATGGAAAACAGGGTTTTCTCCGAAGCCGTCTTGCTCCAAATCCTGTGCGGTGATAGTCACCTCAAGCGGCGCACGTTCATACAAAGCAAGTTCTTTTATCAAACTGAGAATGTCGGGGATATCCGTTTTGACAGCGTTTCTAAGCGTAATATTCATATATAAATTCTTTTTAATTTTTATTTACAAACCAATTTGTTCTGCAATGTCGCGCATCGAATTGACCGATATTTCGGCAAACTCAGCAATGGGAATCCCAATTTTTTCGCATTCCATAATCGTTTCACGATTCACCGAAGCGGCAAAAGCTTTTTCCTTCATGCGCTTCACCACCGATTTAGATTTCACCGCGAACAATTTCCTTTCGGGATACACCATCGTAGTAGCCATAATCAGCCCCGTGATGGTTTCGCCCGCTGCCAAAGCATGATGAAACACCTCAGAACGTGGCTTGAGCGCCGACTCTTCGTTGTGCAAACTAATCGCCTCGATGATTTCTTCGTCCACATGCTGCTTGCGCAGCATCTCAATAGCCACTTGTCCATGCGTAAGGGCATCGGCGTTGGTAACCTCAACATCAATATCATGCAGCAACCCGGCAATGCCCCACTTTGTTTCATCCTGTTCCAACCGTTTGGCAAGCGCCCGCATCACCACCTCCGAAGCCAAGGAATGATTAATCATGTTTTCTTTTTTGATATGCTCATGAAGCAATTCAAGAGCTTTTTCGCGCGTAATACCTGCTGACATTTATGATTTATGATTTGAGATTTATGATTTTTCGACATAAAAAGAAGCCCCTGACACCTCAATAACTTTTTGAGCAAGGATTGACATCAGCGGCTTCTTCCTTATGATGATTTCTTAATATCCAAAGACCTGATTCAGGGTAAGTTTTTTTACTTTACCAAACTGTTTAAGCATTTTAAAGTCGAGATTTTTCTTATCTCCAAGGACCAAAATAGTCTGAGGTTTGTTTTTGACATACTTTTCCTGAAAAGCTTTCACATCGGCAAACTTCAGGTCGGGAATCTGCTTGAAGATATCTCGACGAATGTCGTAATTGAGTCCGAGTTTCTTGGCGGTTTCATAATTAAAGAGCACATCCGATTTAATAATACGCTCGGTGCGCATCGCTTGTACGATAGCTTTTTTGGCAAGATCGAAAGATTTTTCCGCATCGGGCATATTGGTCATCAAATCGAAAAAGGCTTTCAATGCATCGCCCAACTTATCGTTTTGAGTCATGATGTAGGATAAATTATAGTAGTGGCTTTGTTTTTTCTGATACAGATTTTGATAGAAAGCCATGGCAGCATAAGCCAAAGCACGTGATTCACGCAACTCTTGAAAAACAATTGCATTCATGCTACCACCGAAGTATTCATTATACAAACGAATCACCGGCTCATTGTTTGGATTATACGTTTCGCTTTGCGCAAGCATCAGCAATATGGCTTGTTTCATGTCATAATTGACCTGATACACCACCGTTTGGTTGGTAGCCAACTCGGGAAACTTGATAGCTTCAGGAATAGGGGTGAAATTATCAGGTACCACATGATATTGATTCAGCAGTTCGCGAATTTCGTCAAGCGGATTGCTACCATAATATAATATATGGTGATAAAAATTATTTAGATTCCTGATTTTTGAAACCAACTCGTCAGCGGTAAGTTTCTTAAGCTCCTCTTCGGAAAGGATATTGGTGGAAGGAGATTTTTCACCAAAAATACCGTACGCCACCAAATAGGAGAATATGGTTTGTTGATTCTTTTTATTATCGCTGCGTTCTTTAAATTTATCCTTAACAAGATTGGCGAGTGCTTCAGGATTCGGCTGCGCATCTTTCAGAAGCGATTCGAAAAGCGCTATGCCTTTTTCGATATTTTCAGTAAGCCCGCTAAGCGAAACATACACCTGATCGGAAGAATTAAACACATTGAATGAGCACCCAAGCTTGAAAAACTCTTGTTTAATCTGAGCAGGGGTATATTTAGAGGTGCCAAGATATTGCAGATAGTCAATAGCGATGGCGAGTTTTTTGTCGTTGTTGCTTCCCATTTCAAAGACGTAATAGAGATTGAACGTTTTGTTTTCCGTATTTTTGAGATAATTCACATCAAGATTCCGAACTTTAATCGAGGTGATGTCTTTTTGATAATCGAGAAACACAGGGTCAATATCGGCAACTTTTCTATCTTCCATCATCTTGAAAAAGTCCGACTTGTCGTCGCGATTGATTTTAATTTTGGTGATTTTTGGTTTCTTAATCTTGTCATCGTTCGATTCTTCTTTGCCGGTCTTTTTATAAATACACACATAGTTATTCGTAAAGTTCTTGTTGGCAAACTCGACGATATCTTTTTTGGTGATTTTGGCATAACGATCAAACTTATTGACATAAGCTTCCCACGGTTCCCCCGCGGTGAAGGTTTCCACAAAAGCATTGGCTCGCGACTCATTGCTCTCGAAGCTTTCTGTTTGCTGCAATTTCAAATCGGTGATGATGGCAGGTAGCAGCCAATCGTCAAATTCGCCCTTCTTCACTTTTTCTATTTGCTCTAACAACAAATCTTTCACTTGCTCTAAAGTTTGTCCCTGCTTGGCTTTGCCATTGAGTCCCTCGATGGAATAATCCATGAAAATTTCTTTGGAAGAAGAAGCAGAAAGAACTTTTTGTTGTTGCACCAAGTTTAAATCTATCAAACCTGCAGCAGAATTTGCCAACATCATATCAAAAAGCGTAAGCAAATCGGCATCTTTGGAATTGGCTCCGCCCAAGCGATATGCCAAGGTGACATTTTCGGCATCCGGACCAACCACATTAATGACTTCAGGAGCAGTAATCGGATCTTCAGGTTTGAACTCAAATGGCGGAATAGGCTTTGATTTGTACGACCCCCAATATTGATCTATCAACTTGATGGCATCGTCAGGATTAAAATCCCCCGAAATACAAATAGCCATATTGTTGGGCACATAATACTTAGCATATTGCTCCTTTATGCGTGTCATGGAGGGACTTTTGAGATGTTCGGTTGTGCCGATGACGGTTTGCGTTCCGTACGTATGTTTTTTAAATAGCGCTTTGAGCATGGCGAAATATACTTTTACGTCATCATTGGTCAACGTCATATTATGCTCTTCATAAATGGTCTCCAACTCGGTATGAAACAATCTAAGTATTGGATTACTGAAGCGTTCGGATTCAATCATAAGCCAATTTTCCAATTGATTCGCGGGGATATTCTCAACATAAACGGTTTGCTCCATCGAAGTGTAGGCATTAGTTCCCGTAGCACCAATAACGCCCATCAGTTTATCATATTCATTCGGAATTGCATACTTTGAGGCTGCCGTAGAGATACTATCTATATCATGATAGATGTGCTCTCTTTTTGCGGTCTCCGAAGGGTTAATTTTGCGATACACTTCGAAAAGACTGTCAATAGTTGCCAATAAGGGAGCTTCCAAAGCATAATTCGTAGTGCCGAATTTTGCAGTTCCTTTGAACATCATGTGTTCAAAATAATGCGCCAAACCGGTTGCATCGGCAGGATCGTTTTTGCTTCCGGCTTTTGTGGCGATATACGTTTGAATTCTTGGCTCATCTTTATATACGGTCATATAAACAGTTAAGCCATTACTTAGCGTATAGATCCGAGTGTTTAACGGATCGTTCGGAACGCTTGCATATTTGTAATCTTGGGCAAGAGCATTCTGCGAAAATAGCAACAGAGCAAGCATGCTCCATAATACAATAGGAAAAAATGCGTGAAGTTTTTTCATAAGATTGAGATTGATTTTGTTTTGAAAATAGACAGAGAGATTTGGATTATGTTACAAAAATAGAATAATTTGTAAATGGAAGAGCTAATATTCAATGTCGAGGTCTAGCTGTTCTTTAAACAACTGCAATTCCGGATTTTTTTCGACCATTTGGCGATACTTGCCTTCAACCGTATAGGGTTTGGAGGTTTGCTCTTCGCCTTCATGCAGTTGCTCAATGATGTTGAGATGGTTATTTCTGAGAGCAGTCTTTAACACATGGAGAATCGCAGCTTTTTTTGAAACAAATTCATTTGTTACCAAGCGACTATCGAACGTAAAGCTGATGGTGTTGGGCTCCGTAATTTCAGGGCTGCGTTTAATGAGAGCGGAATAAAAAGTGGCTTGCCGTTCGTAATTCTTTGCCATATCAGTCCAAGCGATTTGTAAGGTTTCGGGGGCAAGAGGTTCGTTTCCGTAATTTATTTCCGTTTCTTGCGCCACTATTGCCTCTTCATGTTTTTCTTCCTTAATGGAAACGATGTTACTAAAAGAAATCGCTGTCTTCTTTACAGTTTGTATGGATTCGGATGGGGAAGCCTTAGGGGTTACTTCGGTTTCGGTTTTGTGCTCTGATGAAGAACTTACTGAATCAGATTTTTTTTTTACGTCTTGAACTGAAGAAGGTTCATTTTTGAAAAGTGCATTGCTGAAGTTGCACATCTGAATGAAGGCAATTTCGAGATGAAGCCGCTTGTTGTTCGAAGTTTTATATTCGTAGTCGGCTTTGTTGGCAATGTCAAGGTTTTTAATCAAGAATTGCTCGCTGCAAACGGCTGAAAGTTCTTTGTAACGCTTTTTGATACTGTCGCTAGTTTCCAAGAGTTTTAGGGTGGCGGCATCTCTACATACTAATAGATTTCGTAAATGGGACGCAAAGCCTGCCAAAAATATCTGACCTTCAAAACCATTCTCTATAACTTTGTCAATTAAATTCAAGGCATCAAAGACGCGGTTTTCGAGTATCAACTCAGTCATCTTGAAATAATAATCGTAATCGAGGATGTTCAGATTCTCTATGACGGTTTGGAAACTGATATTATTGTTTGACGAAATGGCTATTTGGTCGAAGATAGAAAGCGCATCGCGCAAAGCACCGTCAGCTTTTTGAGCAATCAGATGTAAACCATCGGCATCGGCAGTGATTTCTTCACTTTGGGCAACAAAAGCCAAATGATGAGCTATGTCGTCAACTGTAATCCGTTTGAAATCGAAAATCTGACAACGTGACAAGATGGTCGGGATTATTTTATGCTTTTCCGTGGTAGCTAAAATGAACTTTGCATACGCAGGGGGTTCTTCCAAAGTCTTCAAAAAGGCATTGAACGCTGCTGAGGAAAGCATGTGAACCTCATCAATGATATACACTTTGTATCTGCCTGCTTGGGGCGGAATCCGCACTTGGTCAACCAAGGCACGGATATCATCTACTGAATTGTTGGATGCAGCATCCAACTCGTGAATATTAAAAGAGGTGAGTTCGTTGAAGGACTTACACGATTCGCAAACATTGCAAGCTTCGTGGCGTTCCGTAAGACTTTCGCAGTTAATAGTTTTTGCCAAGATACGTGCACATGTAGTTTTTCCAACTCCACGAGGACCACAAAACAAAAAGGCTTGTGCCAATTGTTGTTTAACGATAGCATTTTTTAAGGTGGATGTTATAGACATTTGCCCCACTACAGTATCGAAGGTGGCAGGTCTATATTTGCGGGCAGAAACTATGAAATTCTCCATTATAAAAATTATTTGAGATCTTTAATCAAACTTCAGCACAGCTAAAAACGCGGATTGCGGCACTTCTATATTGCCAATTTGACGCATACGTTTCTTGCCTTTTTTCTGTTTTTCGAGAAGTTTACGCTTACGGGTGATGTCGCCGCCATAGCATTTTGCTGTAACATCTTTGCGCATGGCGCGTATGGTCTCCCGAGCAATAATCTTTGCTCCGATGGCAGCCTGAATCGCCACTTCATATTGCTGACGCGGAATCAACTCTTGGAGTTTTTCGCACATCTTGCGACCAAAATCATAAGCATAATCACGATGAATCAATGTGGACAACGCATCCACCATCTCACCGTTCAGGAGAATATCCAATCGAACCAAATGTGCAGGTCGATTGCCAATGATATGATAATCAAAAGAAGCGTAGCCGCGCGAAATACTTTTCAGTTTGTCGTAAAAGTCAAAAACGATGTCGCTCAAAGGCATCTCAAAGGAAAGTTCCACACGTTCGCTAGTCAAATACACTTGATTTGTCAGGGTGCCGCGCTTTTCAATACATAAGGTCATGATCTGCCCTGTGTATTCTGATTTCGATATGATTTGTGCTTTGATATAAGGTTCCTCAATGTGTTCGATGGTGGTTACGAGGGGGAGTCCTGAGGGGTTATGCACATCTATTTCTTCGCCTTTGGTGGTAAAAACTTTGTAGGAAACATTGGGCACAGTGGTGATAACATCCATATCGAATTCGCGATAGAGGCGTTCTTGCACAATTTCCATGTGTAACAAACCTAAAAATCCGCAGCGAAAACCAAATCCCAATGCCAAGGACGATTCAGGCTCGAAATGCAAGGAGGCATCATTTAATTGTAGTTTTTCCAAAGAGTTTCTCAATTCTTCGTAATCATCCGTATCAACAGGATAAACGCCGGCAAAAACCATAGGTTTTACGTCTTGGAATCCCGGGACACCTTTTATACAGGGTTTGTCAACATGGGTGATAGTATCTCCCACTTTCACTTCTTTTGCCGCTTTTATCCCCGAAATAATATAACCTACCTCGCCGGCACGCATCACATCTTTGGGTTGCAGATCCATCTTCAACACACCAATTTCGTCGGCATGATATTCGTGTTCGGTAGCAAAAAACTTTACGAAATCGCCTTTGCGGAGTTCGCCGTTGAAGATTCTGAAATTAGCAATGATGCCACGATAGGAGTTGAATATTGAGTCGAAAATCAGCGCTTGCAAGGGAGCATTCGGGTCACCTTTTGGGCAAGGGACACGGCTGATGATAGCTTCAAGGATTTCTTGAATCCCCATGCCCGTTTTAGCGCTAGCTTCAATGATATCTTCGCGTTTGCAGCCAATGAGTTCTACTATTTGGTCCTTCACATCTTCGGGCATGGCACTATCCATGTCCATTTTGTTCAATACGGGGATAATCTCTAATTCATGCTCCAAAGCTTGGTACAACACAGAAATCGTTTGCGCCTGTATGCCCTGAGTGGCATCCACCACCAACAAGGCGCCTTCGCAAGCAGCAATAGAACGTGACACTTCATACGAAAAATCAACATGTCCGGGGGTGTCAATCAGGTTCATAAAATACAATTCATTATTATGAGTGAATTGCATTTGTATGGCATGACTTTTTATGGTAATTCCGCGTTCGCGCTCCAAATCCATATCATCTAACACTTGATTTTGGAAGTCGCGGGAAGATATGGTGCCCGTAGTTTCTAACAGACGATCCGCCAAGGTGCTCTTTCCATGATCAATGTGAGCTATTATACAAAAGTTTCTAATATTTTTCATCTCTGCAAAATTATACATTTTTCTTGATTTTTTGCACAGGAATCTCAAATTATATATGGACGCCCAAAACTGTTTTAACACTTCTTCACAAAATAATTGTTTTTACAATAGTTAGTTATCGTAATTTTGCCGCAATAAAAATAAATTATGGGGTTCATATCAAAATCAATTTTAAAGGTTGCAGGCTGGAAAGCTTTATATACGGTGAAAGAGCCAACAGACAATTTTATTATTATTGTTGCGCCACACACGAGTTCGTGGGATTTTGTGCTTGGGCGACTTACCATGTCGGCGCTTAATCTTCACGGAAAGTTTCTGATTAAAAAGGAATGGTTTCGATTTCCCTTTGGCACCCTCTTGAAATGGTTTGGCGGCGTTCCTGTGGACAGAAGCAAAGGCAGCAATTCTATAAAACCCATCGTGGAACTTTTTAACAGCTCGCATAATTTTTGTTTGGTTATTACGCCTGAAGGAACTCGCAAATATACCAAGAATTGGAAAAGAGGTTATTATTTCATTGCCAATGCAGCAAAAGTTCCCATCGTGTTGAGCTATATTGATTATAAAGAAAAGGTATGCTGCATTTCGGATGTGTTGCACACCTCGGGAAACTACGAAGAAGATTTTAAGATTATCGAAGATTTCTATCGCGGCAGGACCGCGCGGCATCCCGAACGCTATAATCTTTCTTAGACCAAAACACTATCGCGTAACCACTATCCTTTTGGCGACACTGCCATCATTGTTACGCAATTTCAAGATATATTCGCCTTGCGGAAGTTTTCGAACATCCAAGCTTAGGTTGCTGCTTGCTTCTTTTGTCATCAGAAGCTTTCCCTTCATGTCAAATAAAGTGAGGTTTGTTTTGCCTGATATGCCTGAGATTTTTAGATAATCATTGCTTGGGTTGGGGACTATCGTTACTCTTTCAAGTGCTGCCGTTTGATGGATTGAAGTCAAGATATCCGCATTGGTGATGATATAGAAATTATCGTCCGTGCCCACAAAGGCAGTGGCTTTGGTTCCCGAAAACGTTCTGCCCACCACGGCTTGCTGACCCGTGAAGCTTCCATCGGAATTATACAATGCCCATTTCACCGTAGCGCTGTCGGTGACCGACATAGGACCCACCTGCCACACCATTAACACTTTTCCCGAATTGTTTTCGATTGCCGTTGGATACAGCTCATCCATTTCGTTCAGCGGGGTGGCAACATGGAGCGAAAACGCGTTGACGCCCGAATCAGAAACAGCCCAATACACATGATTGCTGCTCATAAATGCACACACTTGTCGGTCTCTTTTGGCAGGTTCCATCTCAGGACCTACCATCGGACAATAGTCAATAAACCAATTATCGGTGTTCACACGGATGGCGGTGAAATTGTTGACCGCAGGATTTCCCTTCAACACATAAAAATCGCGGATGTTGCCCACTGCCGACCTGAACACAAGATACACATTGCCATCAGCGCCAAAACGTGCGCGTGTCATACACATGGTGCACGCCAAGCCGCTATGATTGTTGATAAGCACATTGGTATCCGCAGAAAAAGTTACGCCATTGTTGACGGAGCGCGCCGTATGTAACCACGTGGCTTGTGGCACGGCTGACTGCACAGGCACATTCGTATGCCAAAACACGCACACATGATTGTTGCCATCGGCTGCCATAGTAACTCCATCCACGCCATAGGTAGCCGAAATGGTCTTCATCGTTTCGAAAGAAATCCCCCCATTGGTGCTGCGCGAATAACGAGCATAGACGTAGGCACCCGAAACCCAATGATCCATCCACACCACATGAACCACACCATCAATGCCAACCGAAAGTTTGGGTCCGCGCTCGCCCATATTATATTCCACCGTGCCCGACGAATTCACTTTCACAGGGATGGAAAAACTGCTACCATTGTTGGTGGAATGCATATAGTAAGCATTTTGATTTAGGCAATACACCACATGGACAACGCCATTGATATCTTTCACCACATCGGGAACCAAACTTCCCGAGGGCGCTTGGATGATATTGACCAAACTCTTTGCATTATTTATTTGAGCTTTCGTTTGAATGATTAGTAGTGCGAATAATAGTGTAAAGAGTTTTGTTTTCATATCATATCATTTAATTATTAATCCAACCTCGATTCTATATGTTTCTTCGAAATATATTTCACAGGATACCACGCCGCCACAAACCCAATAAACCCTACCACGCCCAACACATACACAAAATCCATCACCAACATTCGCACAGGATAGGCTTCTATAACAAAGGTGGAACCCGAATTCATCTTCACCAAGCCAAACCTCTGCTGCACCCAACACACCAAAAACCCCAACACCAAACCCGCCACCGCGCCCAAGAGCGTTATCATCATCCCTTCCGTAAAGAAAATATTGCGGATATGAAACCTATTGGCGCCCAAACTCTTCAAAATCGCTATGTCTTTCTTCTTATCCAAAATCAACATACTCAACGAGCCGATGACGTTGAAAATCGCTATCAGCAAAATAAACGACAGTATCATAAACACCGCCAACTTCTCCGATTTCATAATCTTATACATGGTCTCCTCTTGCTCATAGCGATTCTTAATCACAAAGCCATCGCCCAGGATGGCTTGCAGTTGTCCCCGTGCCGCTTCAATTTGCGTGGGCTGTTTCGCTTTGATTTCCAATGCCGTCAGTTGGTCTTGATATTCCAACAAATCGCGCCCGAAACGCAGCGGCACTATCACATATTTCTGATCATACTCCTGCTGAATGGAAAACACCCCCGAAGGCTGAATCAACCTATTGTTGAACGCCTCCATCGGATTTATCTGCGTCCCCTTGAACCTCCGTGGCACAAAAACCGACAGCGGATTCTCCACATCCTGCAACGACAGCGCCAAATAATACGCCACCCCCTGACCCACGATAGCAAAATTCTGCTCCCCTTGTTCCAGTTGGCTCGTGCCGTCCACTATCATCGAATCTATCTGACTCGTTTGATGAAAATCTTTGCTCACGGCTTTGATACTCGCTATATATTGCTTGTCGCGATATTTCAGCAGCGCATTTTCCTCTATCACCCGCGTCACACTGCCCACCGTGCTCAGCCCATAGACTTTGTCCCACGCTATGGTCTTCTCCGAAAACGTCTTTCCCTGCTTCGACTCCACCAACAAATCGGGGTTAAACGAATTGAACATACTCACCACCAATCCCTCAAACCCGTTGAAAACCGACAACACTATGATCAACGCCGCCGTCCCTATGGTGATACCCACCACCGAAATAATCGAAATGATATTGATGATGTTGTGCGATTTCTTCGCAAACAGATACCGCTTGGCTATATAGAGGGATAGTTTCAACTTATTGCTTCAGCAAATCGTCAATATGTTCGATATAATCCAGCGAATCGTCCAAAATAAAATCCAGGCTTGGGATAGCCCGCAACTGATTTTTGAGTCTATTGCCCAACTCGCGTCGGATGTCTTTTTGATTATCGTTCATCGTATGTATCAGCGCTGCTTTTTCGGCTATGCCAAACAGGCTCACATACACCCGCGCCGTCGAAAGGTCCTTAGCCACCTTCACTGCCGTTACCGTTATCAGTGCATTTTTGGCTATTTTCTTTGCCTGCAACTGAAATATTTCCGCCAGCTCTTTCTGAACCAAGCGCGAAACTTTATTAAGTCGAATGTTATCCATAAGCACAAAGGTACATTATTTTCCAAAACTATCGCCGCTTTGCGAATATTTTTATTAAAGATAGATCGCATGCCGAAAATCACAAGGAGAAAAAAATACAAAATACCAAGCTTCAAAACCCAAATACCAAAAGCCAAATAGCAAAGCTGCACGAAAGGTGAAAAGTCATTTATGGGAGGGGAAAAGTCATCTACGCGAGGGGAAAAGTCATCCACGGGAGGTTTTTCGATTTCTACGATAGGTTTTTTGATTTTTACGCTAGGGGAAAAGTCATCCATGGGAGGGGAAAAGTCATCCACGGGAGGGGAAAATCCATCCACGGGAGGTGCGACGTCATCTGAAGGAGATGCGACGTTATCTATAGGAGGGGAAAATCCATATATGGGAGATAAATCGTTATCTACGGTAGGTAAAAAGTCATCTATGGGAGATAAATCGTCATCCACGGGAGGGGAAAAGTCATCCACGGGAGGGGAAAATCCATCTACGGGAGGGGAAAATCCATCCACGGGAGGGGAAAATCCATTTATTTTTGATGGAAGATGATTTTAATGCTTTGCATATAGCTTAATATCAGACATTTAAAATTTAATTTCATTTTTATAAAAAAAAACTTGATTTATGTGTATGGGATTATGTAATTTTGCATTGCGTTAGTTCGCTTTAGGGCGAATAAATTTGCGTAAAAAAAGTATTTACAATTAAAATTTAAAAGATATGAAAGATTCTAATGAAAATGTTTTGACGATGGTGAACCGGATATTGTTATTGTGTTTTAATAATATGACTATCGTGGATGGTGTTGTTAAGTTTAAGGCGAAGTATGTTACGTTGAAAGCGATGCGGGATGCTGCGAATGTGATTGCGCAGTTGTTGTATGCTACGACGCACGGCGTTACGCTGAATAAGGGTAAGAAGAAGGAGACGGCGGCTGTGAATTCGTTTGTTATTGTTCAGGTTTTGAAGTCGTATGCTCATGAGACGGGGGATTTGGATTTGGAGGAGTTGATGGCAAAGAGTATATCTTATATAAGAGGGATACGGGATGCGGAGTTTTGGGATTTTGGGAAGATGGTGTATGATAAGGCATGGGCACTGAGGGAGACGTTGCCGGATTATGGTATTGAGGAGCTTCAGATTACGGGAATGTTGGCGGATATGGATGCTTATGAATTGTTGGAGCAGCAGCCGAAGTTGACGGGTTTGGAGTTGGAGCAACAAAGGGCTAATTTGGATGTGAAGGTGAAGGATATGCGGAGTTTTTTGTCGAATGAGATGGATCCGTTGGCGGTGGTTTTTATGAATACGCAGCCTGATTTTTATGCGATTTATAAGAAAGCACGGAAGATTCCGAAGACGAGCAGGCATAAGTTGACGGCGGATGAGTTGGAGAATACGACAGGGGCGATTGATATGACGGTTTTGGCGAAGGATACGATGGAGCCTGTGATTGGGGCGTTGTGTGGGATTGCTTCGATTGAGTTTAGCGATACGACTGATGAAACGGGGGGCAGTTATGTGGATTGTTTGTTGCCTAGTGCGTATATTTTGACGGTTAGTTGTCCCGGATATATTACAGCGACTAACACGGTTGAGTTGGCAGCGGGTGAGTATAAGGTTTTGGAGATTCAGTTGGAGAAGGATTTGAGCGGGGAGGATGTGCCGCCGGTTAGTTAGTTAATAGTGAATAGATAATAGTGAATAGTTGGGAATGAAAATTGAAAAATGAAAAAACCCCAACCCCTTGAAAAGGGGCTATAACAGGGCGGGATGTGATTAAGAACCCCAACCCCTTGAAAAAAGGGGCTATAACAGGGAGGGATGTAATTGGAACGCTGATGACGCAGATTTGTGTGATTAAATATGATTTTAGGCTAGAGCCTAAAAGGATATTAAAGACTAAGGCATAGCCTTAGGCGCACGGGGTTTTGAACCCATGTTAAAAACCAAAAAAAATGAAACTGAATAGTATGAAGAAGACCAACAAAAAGTTTATTCCCATTTTACTCATCATAGGATTGGTGATAGTTTTTACTTATAGTTGTAAGAAAAAAGATAACACAGAAAAAGACCCTGACCCTACACCAATTACCGTTACAGATATTGATGGGAATGTATATAGCACTGTTACTCTTGGCACACAAGTGTGGATGAAGGAAAATCTAAAAGTTATCCATTATAGAAATGGTGATGCAATTCCAAACCTTACAGATACAACAGCATGGTCCATTATAACAACGGGGGCATATTGTGATTTTAGGAATATACCTAGTAATAGCATTATTAATGGCAAACTGTACAACTGGTTTGCCGTTTCTGATAGCCGAAACATAGCACCATTAGGATGGCATGTTCCTACAGAAACTGAATGGATGGTTTTGCAAAACTATCTTATTGGTAACGGATATAATTATGATGGAACAACCACAGGTAATAAAATAGCAAAATCAATGGCTTCTAAAACTGGTTGGCATATTGACTATACATCAGGCACTGTTGGAACCGATACGTTAAGCAATAATAGTTCGGGGTTTAGTGGTTTTCCTGCTTGCTATCGTTTCTCGAATGGTCATTTTGAAGGCGATATTTTATCCGGTACTTGTTGGTGGACCAATTCTAATTTCAATTCTTTGGAAGCTTATTATTATGGATTGAATTATAACTTTGAATATTTATTTAACTATTCAATTTCCAATAATTGTGGATTTTCAGTGCGTTGTATTAAAGATTAAAATATCTAAGTAGAGTGTAGAAATTGTTTAAAAACCAAACATGAAATACACAATAAATGTATAAGAATACCTCCCAATGATGCGTGGGATGGCACCTACCAAAGCAAAGATTGCGAAACAGGCAACTACGTGTGGTGGGCAGAAATCACCTTCAAAAACGGCAAAAAAGAAATCCGTAAGGGAAATGTGAGCTTGGTGAGGTAGGAATGAAAAGCCCGCTCCGTAGGGGCAGAAAATTTTCTGCCCCTACCTGCAAACTGAATGGTTATATGGTTTTATTGTTCTATTGTTTTTTTTCTTAGTGTAACTTAGTGTTCTTCGTGTCTCCGTGGTTTTTTTCTAAATCCTAAATCAAAAATAAATCCAATTACACATCAAATCATAGAATTTTTTGTAATTTTGTAAAAAATAAAATTATGGAAGCAATTATTGTCAAAGCTAAGAATAAGGAAGCCTTTGCTTTTCTGAAAAAACTATTAAGCTCTTTGAAAGAAGTTTCGAGTTTTGAAGTGGTGGATATAGATGAAAAAGCTAATAAAAAGGTACTGAATGCCGAAACCCTTCAAGCGCTTAAAGATGTTGAAGAAGGTAAAGTTTTTTCCTCCAAAAGCCATGATGATTTGATGGAGCAATTAAATAAATAGCAACATGTTTGAGATTAAGTTTTCCGGCAGGTTTAAAAAGGACTTTAAAAAGTATCAAAACAATGCGAAAGACTATTTCGTGATTGAAAATGCTTTAAAGACACTACGCTCGGAAGGCGATTTGGCAGATGCCAAATATAAAACACATGCCTTAGAGGGCAATTTCGTCAATCATTTTGATTCGCATCTAAAACCGGATTTGATTCTTATATGGAAAAAATCGGAATCCGCCATTATAGTAATTAGACTCGGCAAGCATAGCGAACTTTTTAAATAAATGTTCACCGAAAATGTTTTATTTCCCCTTCCCCACTATATTCAATGCTCCTTCCTAAAAATAAATATCCAAAAAAAAAACCTTCGTATCAAAATTTTATTTACTTTTACACCATGAAACCTCTTTCCCTTTTCATCGCCTTCCTCTTTTCGCTTGCTTTTTATGCGCAGGCGCAGGTGAACCTTGTGGTGAATCCGAGCTTTGAGGAATTATATGGATGTCCAAGTGGTTATGCACAAATTGATTCTGCAATTGGATGGGGTACTCTTATAAATAGTGGTGGTGGTACACCTGATTTGTTTCATGTTTGCTGCACTAGTCCATCTGTTTGTGGAATTGCAAATCAATATCCTCATTCAGGTCAAGGTTTTTCAGGAATACAAGTATTGTCAGGTACTACTGCTAATTACAGAGAATATTTGCAAAGCAAATTAGTAAGAAAACTTAATGCTGGTGATAGATATTGCGTAACTTATTTTACTAGTTTATGGGATTCAGCTAATGCTTACATCAAACCAATGGGTGCTTATTTTGATGATGGAAATGTTTCAGCACCTATACCAATGGGTTTGGCAACAGTTACTCCACAAGTTTATAATACTTTAATTTTATTAAATGATAAAGTAAATTGGATGAAGATAGAAGGTTCTTTTATTGCTCACGGAAATGAACAATATATTACGCTAGGGAATTTTTTCCCTGATTCTTTATCAGATATCGGAATTATTGGTACACCAAGCAGTTGGTGGTCCTATTATTGTATTGACGATGTAAGCGTGATAGACGCCAACCTCCCTGCTTTTGCAGGCAATGATACTTTAATACATCCGGGGGATAGTGTTTTCATAGGCAGGCAGCCGGAGGTGGGTTTAGATGAAGATTGCATTTGGTTTGTGGATGGCATAGCCATAGATACCATTGCAGGCTTATGGGTGAAGCCCGATAGCACTACTATCTATATTTTAGAACAAACCATTTGCGGCAATGTGTCGCACGACACCATCACGGTCACGGTTTCGGGCGTTGGCGTGGATGAATATCAAAACACGAACCAATGGGTGAAGGTCTATCCCAACCCAAGCGATGGCGATATCACCATTCAATACAAATTCCTCGGCACAGATAAGTGCGAATTCGAGCTCTATGATGTCTTTGGCAGAAAAGTCTATGCCCACCCCCTGCCCTCCGATGCCACTTCCGTCACCCTAAACGGAACATTCCTGAGCAGTGGCGTGTATTACTATCGCACCACGCAAGGACAAAAAAGCATAGGCAAGGGGAAGCTAGTCGTCATTAAATGAAAAATTAATAATGAAAAATGAAAAGCTTTAACTCTACGAATTACGAATTGACGAATTACGAATATGGGCAATCAAACCTTGGTGTTTCTATGTGCTCTCCATTCTTCCGTTGTTTATTTCTAAATCAAAAATCCTCAAATCAAAAATCAAAAATCTAAAACCCTTCTATGTGTCTATGTTCCTATGTGGTTTAATTCTTAGTGTAACTTAGTGCTCTTAGTGCCTCAGTGGTTTCCTCCTAAATCTTAAATCCTCAAATCTAAAATCTAAAATCCTCTCGGTTATCCAAAAAATGAATATCTTTGCATCGTGAGAAAGCTTAAAAAAATCCTTCGTTTCGTCAAACCGTATTGGAGACATGTTATCCTAACCGTCATTTTCAACATACTGTCGGTGGTGTTTAACGTGGTTTCGCTTGTGTTTTTCATCCCTGTGCTGAATATCCTTTTTGATAAAACGAAATTGGTGTATAGTGCGCCTGCATTCACCCTGAGCATTGATTCCATCACCAAAAACTTTTCTTATGCCGTAAGCCACATCATCATCACATCGGGAAGCGTCACCGCATTGATGTATATCTGCATATTGGTTGTCGGTTTGTTCTTTCTGAAGAATCTGTTCCGCTATTTGGGTATGTTTTTTGTGGCGCCCATCCGCAACGGCGTGGTGAAAGACATCCGCAACGAACTCTACCTAAAAATCATGATACTGCCCTTGGCTTACTATTCCGAACAGCGCAAAGGCGACATCATTTCGCGCATGACGCAGGATGTGCAGGAAGTACAATGGACCATCATGACCTCCTTGGAAATGATTTTCCGCGAGCCGATTTCCATACTGTGTTTTTTGGTATCCATGTTTGTGATAAGTCCGCAACTGACGCTTTTTGTGTTGATATTGTTCCCCGTGAGCGGCTTCGTCATTTCGCGCATCGGCAGCAGCCTGAAAAAGACGTCGGACAAAGGGCAGGCAAAAATGGGAGAGCTGTTGTCCAACATTGAAGAAACCATAGGCGGGCTGCGCATCATCAAAGCCTTCAACGCCATCCATACGGTCAATGCCCGTTTTCATGTGGTCAATAACAACTACACCAAACTGATGACGCGTCTGTTTCGCAAACGCGATTTGGCGTCGCCCCTGAGCGAATTTATGGCTATCATTGTCGTGGGGGCTGTCTTGTTATATGGCGGCACCCTCATTTTGACTTCCGATGCATCGAGCCTCACGCCGTCGGTTTTTCTTACCTATCTGTTGATGTTTTCCCAATTGATTAACCCTGTCAAGTCCTTTACGGATGCTTATTCCAACATACAGAAAGGCGCGGCTTCGGTGGAGCGCATCGAGCAGGTGTTGAATGCCGAAGAAGTGATTACCCAAAAACCCGATGCCAAAACCATACGCGATTTTCAAGATACCATTATATATAAAGGTGTAAGTTTCGTTTACGAGAAAGAAAAAGTGCTCGACAATATCAGCATCGAAATCAAAAAAGGAAAAACCATTGCCATCGTCGGTCCTTCGGGGGCGGGTAAGTCAACGATGGTGGATTTGCTACCGCGATTCTATGATTGCACCGAGGGCGAGTTGTTGGTGGATGGCGTGAATGTGAAAGATTATGTGATTTCTGATTTACGCCGATTGATGGGCATCGTCACCCAAGAAACCATACTGTTCAACGAATCGGTGTTCAACAACATTGCCTTTGGCATGAACGACGTTACGGAGGAAGATGTGATAAAAGCCGCCAAAATCGCCAACGCCCACGAATTTATCATCGAGATGGAGAAAGGATACCATACTAATATAGGCGACCGCGGCATGAAACTGTCGGGCGGACAAAAACAACGCCTAAGCATTGCCCGCGCCGTTTTGATGAATCCGCCCGTGATGATTTTAGACGAAGCCACCTCTGCCCTCGACACCGAATCCGAGCGTTTGGTTCAGGATGCTTTGACCAAGTTGATGCAAAACCGCACTTCGGTGGTGATAGCCCATCGTTTGTCCACGGTGCAGTTTGCCGATGAAATCATCGTGTTGCAACGCGGAAAAATCGTGGAGCGCGGCAACCACGCCGAACTCACCGCATTGCAGGGAGCCTATTTCCGTTTGTGCGAACTTCAAACTTTCTCCTGATGACGATGCCTTTCAACGCTGTTGACCCTCACATCGTGAAGTTCATCCGCAAACATCATATCCTTACTTTAGCCACCTCCATGGACAATATGCCCTATTGCGCAACGTGTTTTTACGCGTATAATCCTACCGAAAATCTCTTCATCATCACTTCGGATAAAGAAACGCGCCACGGTAAGGAAGCCATGCAACAACCCATCGTGGCAGGAGCCATCGCTTTAGAAACACGAATCATTGGAAAAATTCAAGGCATTCAACTCACGGGAGAGATAGCAGAACTCGCGGGAGAATCACTGAAAACATATCGCAAAGAATATCTGAAAAGATTTCCATACGCTGCACCTTTTTTAAAGGACACTCCGTTTTGGATTATCCGTCCGAATTTCCTGAAATTGACAGATAACAATTTAGGCTTTGGCAAAAAGCTGATATGGAGTGCTATGAAGGATGCTTGAGCAGCGCTAAAGCTTGGGAAATCCTTCGGAATGTATTTTATTTTTTTACATCGTTAATAAAATGCCCATTTTGTTAATAAAATTGAGTTGCTATCAGTCGCTTTCTTGTGTAATTTAGCCATCTGAAATTTTTTCTCAGAAAAATAGATAAACACCAATACAACAAATTATTAAGTTTTATAAAAATTCAAGTATTTATGGAAGACAAGCTCTCGACCTACATTCCGCAGCAAACGGACGAACAAAAAAAGGAAACCCCCTACGAAAAAGTTTTAGAGAATAGAGTCCGCCCTACACTACCTGAAGAAGAGTTTGAACAAGAAGATATGAGTGAACAATTTCCCCCAAGTAAAAACGTACCAGGAGCTTACAACTACAATGAAGCTTTCAAAGCCAGTACAGAGTATTTCAAAGGCGATGCCTTAGCCGCAAATGTGTGGATAAACAAGTATGCACTAAAAAATAGTGACGGCGATTTGTTCGAAGTGTCGCCCGACGAAATGCATCATCGTATTGCAAAAGAAATCGCGCGCATCGAACAAAAATATCCCAATCCGATGTCGGAAGAAAAGATATATTCGCTGTTGAAAGATTTCAAATTCATTGTTCCGCAAGGAAGTCCTATGGCAGGCATCGGCAATGACCATCAAATTTCATCGCTATCCAACTGCTTTGTTATTGGCAGCAACGGACCTTCCGATTCATACGGCGGTGTGATGAAAATTGACCAAGAACAAGTGCAACTGATGAAGAGAAGAGGTGGCGTGGGTCACGATTTGTCGCACATTCGCCCAAGCGGCAGCCCTGTGAAGAATAGTGCCATCACATCAACAGGTATCGTTCCTTTCATGGAACGCTATTCCAACTCTACGCGTGAAGTGGCTCAAGATGGCCGTCGCGGCGCTTTGATGCTCAGCATTTCGATTAAACATCCCGATGTAGAAAGTTTTATTGATGCCAAGCTCGAAGATGGAAAAGTTACAGGCGCCAATGTGTCGGTGAAAATTGACGACGAATTTATGCAAGCCGTTAAAAACAATACCACCTATCATCAACAATATCCTGTCAAATCTGACAATCCCTTGGTGACTGCCGAAATTGATGCATTACCCCTTTGGAATAAAATCATCCACAACGCATGGAAATCTGCCGAGCCCGGTATTTTATTTTGGGATACCATCCTGAAAGAATCCGTTCCTGATTCCTATGCCGATATGGGTTTCACGACGGTATCAACCAATCCTTGCGGCGAAATTCCTTTGTGTCCGTATGATAGTTGCCGTTTGTTGGCTATTAACCTCTATAGTTACGTGGAAAATCCATTTACCGAAAACGCAGAATTTAATGTAGAACTCTTCAGCGAACATATTCATTATGCACAACGCATCATGGACGACATCATTGATTTGGAATCTGAGAAAATTGATAACATCCTTCGCAAAATTGCTTCCGACCCTGAAGAAGAAGAAACCAAACGTACCGAACGCCTATTGTGGGAAAAGATAAAACATAAAACCCTACAAGGTCGTCGTACGGGTATTGGCATCACTGCCGAAGGCGATATGTTAGCAGCTTTGGGATGTCGTTACGGTTCGGAAGAAGCCATCAATTTCTCTGTGGGAGTTCATCAGCAATTGGCAATTGATGCTTATCGCTCCTCCACATATTTGGCTAAAGAACGTGGAGCTTTTCCGGTTTATAATGCTGATAAAGAAAAAAACAATCCTTTTATTCAGCGTCTAAAAGATGCTGACCCTGAATTGTATGATGATATGGTGAAGTACGGTAGAAGAAATATCGCCTTACTTACTATTGCACCAACAGGCAGTGTGAGCATCTGCACCCAAACCACTTCGGGCATAGAACCTGCTTTCGATGTTCGTTATCGTCGTCGCAGAAAAGTGAATCCCAACGACAAAGCATCGGATATTACCTTTGTGGATAGTTCTAGCGATTCGTGGGAAGAATACAATGTGTTCCATCCCAAGTTCTCAAAATGGTTGGAAGTGAATGGATATAATGTGGAAGAAGTACAAAACTATAACGACACCATGTTGGATGA
Source organism: uncultured bacterium (assembly GCA_903862465.1). GTDB lineage: Bacteria > Bacteroidota > Bacteroidia > Bacteroidales > CAIWKO01 > CAIWKO01. Next base: position 22,532 of record CAIOYH010000013.1, read on the forward strand.
TATCATCAAGAAATCGCCTTACTTCAAAGCCACAGCGAACGATATTGATTGGTTGGCAAAAGTAAAGATGCAAGGCGCCATTCAGAAATGGGTGGATCATTCTATCAGCGTTACCGTGAACGTCCCGAAAGAAACTACCGAAGCTATGGTCAGCGATATCTATCGAACAGCATGGGAATCGGGATGCAAAGGCGTTACGATTTATCGCGACGGTTCGCGCTCAGGCGTTTTGATTTCGGATGCACAAAAGAAAGAAGAAGTGACGGAATTTCGCGACACTAGAGCACCACAACGCCCCAAACGTTTGGAAGCTGACGTGGTTCGTTTCCAAAATGATTACGAAAAATGGATGGCTGTGGTGGGACATATCAATGGCAAGCCATACGAGATTTTCACAGGAAAAGCCGAAGATTTCTATCTTCCGCCTTTTGTCAACAAGGGATGGGTGTTGAAAAACAAAGACGATGGTGAAAACACGCGTTATGACTTTCAATACGAAGACAAACAAGGCTACAAGGCAACCATCGAAGGTTTGTCGCGTTCCTTTGATGTTGAATATTGGAATTATGCGAAACTGATTTCCGGAATCTTGCGCCATGGCATGCCGCTGCCGTATGCTGTGGATCTAATCTTGAATTTGCACTTGGATAATGATTCCATAAACACATGGAAAAACGGTGTGGTGCGTGCCCTGAAACGCTATATCCCTGATGGCACTATTGCGCCCGATCGTAAATGCCCCCAATGCGATGATCCTTTAAGTTTAGTATATGTTGAAGGATGTTTGTCATGCAACAATTGCGGTTACTCCAAATGTGGATAAGATATCGAAACTTGAAATAAAAAAAAGAGCTGCCTTGTGGGCGGCTCTTTTTTTTTGTAAGGGATAAGCGAAAACTACATTTTCTCTATCTTCACTGCGCACACCTTCGTTTCCGGAATCTTAGCAATGGGATCCACAGCGCAAATCGTCAGTTCATTGGTGGGAGATTCGAAGAAATGGAAAGTCATAGACACCACTCCGCGTTGGCAAATATTCGATACTTTGACTTTCACTTCAACTTCTCCTCTTCTAGATTTCACTTTCACCATGTCGCCATCTTTTACGTCAAATGCTTTGGCATCGGCAGGATTAATTTTTAATAGTTCTTCCTCATCGAGTATGCGTAAGCCTGCTACTTTGCGTGTCATGGTGCTTGTATGATAATGGAATAAACTTCTATCGGTAGTCAACAACAAAGGATATTCTTTGTCGGGCAATTCGGTAGAGATTTTATAAGTAAGTGGGATAAATTTCGCTTTACCCGATGGCGTGGCAAATTTCTCTTTATGCAGGAATTTTGTACCCTCATGCTCCAAGGTAGGGCAGGGCCATTGCAAACCGACTTTGTCAATCCTATCATAGGTGATGCCTGCATAGTTTGTTACCAAGCCACTTGCTTCCTTCCAAATTTCTTCTGCATTGCTGAAATCAAATCCTTGGGCTCCCATACGTTTTGCAATTTGGCAGGTAATCCACCAATCTGTTTTCGATTCGCTTATGGGTTCAATAGCTTTGCGAACGCGTTGCACTCTGCGCTCGGTGTTGGTGAAGGTTCCATCTTTTTCTGCAAAGGAAGCCGCAGGCAGAATCACGTGAGCAAATTGGGCTGTTTCGGTCATAAAAATATCTTGCACCACAAAGAAATCGAGTTTGCTCAATGCTTTCTTCACGTGATTGGCATCGGCTTCGCTTATCACAGGGTTTTCGCCCACTTGATACAAAGCCTTGATGTTGCCATGCTCAATTTCGGTGATGATTTCGGTATGTGTGATACCGAATTTATCGTCGAGTTTGACGCCCCATGCCGCTTCAAATTTCTGTTGATTGGCGGGGATATTCACCTTTTGATATCCCGGATACACATCGGGCAGCGCACCCATATCACAAGCCCCTTGGACATTGTTTTGTCCGCGTAAAGGATTGACACCCGCAGATTCTTTGCCAATATTGCCTGTAAGCAAGGCTAGGTTGCTAATGGCAAGTACATTGTCGGTGCCGTGTGTATGTTGGGTAATGCCCATAGCATAGACGATGGATGATGGTCCGTTGGTGGCGTACATTCGCGCTGCTTCAGCTATTAAAGACTGTGGTACGCCTGTGATTTTTTCGACGCTTTCCAAAGAGAAGTCTTCCAAAGTGGTAATAAATGCTTCAAAATTTTCGCAGCGTTCGCTGATAAACTTTTTGTCATACAGTTTTTCGTCCACTATAACGCGTATCATCCCAAACAACAAAGCCACATCGGTGCCCGGATATTGTTGCAAGAAGAGGTCGGCATGATGGCATAAATCTATTTGCTTAGGATTGGCAACGATGATTTTGGCACCATTACGTTTGGCTTGTTTGATATGCAGAGCAATGATAGGATGCGCCGCCGTGGTGTTGGAACCTATGGAAAATACGGTTTTAGTATGCAGAAATTCATCGATAGAATTAGTCATGGCGCCGCTACCAAAAGTTTGCACCAAACCCGATACGGTTGGGGCATGGCATAAACGAGCGCAATGGTCAATATTGTTGGTGCCCATCACCGCACGGGTGAATTTTTGTACTACATAGTTCTCTTCGTTGGTGACTCGGGCGGAGGAAAACGCGGCAAACTTTTCTTTTTTGGCGGCAGCAAATTTTGTAGCAATCAAATCAAGGGCTTCGTCCCATGTGGCTTCTACAAAAACACCATCTTTCTTAATCAAAGGGACTTTTAACCTGTCGGGATGATTCACGAAATCATAGCCAAAACGTCCTTTCACACACAGACGTCCTTTATTAACAATGCTACTTCTATCACCCCTTGAGCTAACAATTTTATCGCCACGGACGCCCAAAAATATATTACAGCCCACACCACAATAGGTGCAAACCGTTTTAACTTCCCGCGAAGGAACTTGGGTCAGTTTTGGATACAGAGCGCCTACAGGACATCTTACCACACATTCGCCGCACGATTCGCAAATAGATTCTTTGATAGGTTTGTTGCCAAAAGTGCTTATCACGGTGTCGAAACCTCTGTTGCCATAGTCCAAAGCATTCACGCCTTGCACCTCATCGCATGTGCGGACGCAGATGCCACACATGATGCATTTGTTATGGTCGAGATTGAAGAAGGGATTGGAGGTGTCTATATCAATGTAAGGTCTAGTTTTGCGCATCCGTTCAAAGCGCTTTTCGTTGATGCCCACATACGCAGTTACTTCTTGCAATTGGCAATTGTTATTTTGGTGACAGGTGGTACAATCCTGTGCATGATTGGCATGTATCAGTTCGAGGGTAGTCTGCCTGATCGCGTTGATTTCTGTGCTGTCAATCTTCACCTTCATGCCTTCGGCTACCGTAGTTTTGCAGGCAATAGCTTGTCCGCGAATACCCTCTATCTCCACCATACACATACGGCACACGCCTACAGGTTTCAAATCTTCGTGATGACACAAATTGGGGATATAGATATTGTTTTCTAAAGCTGCTTCAAGTATGGTTTTGTTTGAATCAGTTGTGATAGGTATTCCGTCAATGTTTATGTTTACTTTGCTCATATTCCTTGCTCTTAATTATAAATCAAATCTTATTTCCTGCGTAACATTCAATGGCATTGAATTTCACAGGGCATTTATCCAAACACATGCCGCATTTGATGCACAGGGATTGGTCAATCTGATGGAGTTGTTTCGCGGTACCGCTGATGGCATTAGTGGGACAGGCTTTGAAACAGATATGACAGCCCGTGCATTTATCAGGCAAAATGTCGTAATATTTCAAATCGCGGCACACTTTTGCCGTGCACTTTTTGTTTATAATATGATCTTCGTATTCGTTTCTGAAATATCGGAGGGTAGTCAACACGGGGTTGGGTGCTGTTTGTCCCAAACCGCACAGCGAGCCTTTTTTGATGCCATCGCCCATGCTTTCGAGCAATTCGATATCTTCAATGGTTCCTTTTCCTGATGTAATATCTTCCAAGATATCGAGCATTTGTTTGGTACCCAATCGGCAGGGAGCACATTCCCCACAGGATTCTTTTTGTGCAAAATCAAGGAAATAACGAGCAACATCCACCATGCACGTGTCTTCGTCCATCACCACCAATCCGCCCGAACCCATAATGGTTCCTGCTTGCGCTAAAGAATCATAATCCATCGCAATATCCAACAAATGGGCAGGGATGCAGCCTCCTGAAGGACCTCCCGTTTGCACCGCTTTAAATTTCTTATTGTTGGGAACACCTCCGCCAATATCAAAAATAATTTCTTTCAAGGAAATCCCTAAAGGGACTTCAATTAAACCCGTGTTTTGTACTTTGCCCACCAAGGCAAAGGTTTTCGTTCCTTTGCTCATTTCTGTGCCATACTGCGAAAACCATGCAGGATCATTCTGCATGATGCGTGCAACAGAAGCAAGCGTTTCTACATTATTAATAATGGTAGGCTTGCCCCATAATCCTGCTATAGCGGGAAAAGGTGGACGGGGACGCGGCATGCCACGGCTTCCTTCGATGGAAGCAATAAGCGCGGTTTCTTCACCACACACAAAGGCGCCTGCGCCTTCTTTTATCTTTATATGAAAATTAAATCCTGAACCTAAAATATCATCACCCAGCAGCTTTTGTTCTTCCGCTTGCTGAATGGCAAGGCGCAATCGCACCAATGCCAAGGGGTATTCCGCACGGCAATAAATATAGCCTGTGGACGCACCAATGGCATAAGCCGCTATAATCATCCCTTCCAAAAGAGAATGGGGATCGCCTTCCAACAAGGAACGATTCATAAAAGCCCCCGGGTCGCCTTCGTCTGCATTGCAAATAAGATATTTGGAAGTGCCTTTAGCATCTCTACAGAATTGCCATTTGCGCCATGTGGGAAATCCTGCACCACCCCGACCGCGTAATCCTGACTCCTTAATGCGTTCAATCACATCTTCGGGTTGTAAGGTCAACATCTTTGCTACACCCGAATATCCTTTGTTGGCTATATAATGATTCAAATTGTTGGGGTCAATATGCCCGCAATTTTGCAACACCAATCGCACTTGCGGTTTCATCACAGGGATGTCTTTCAACTCAGGAAGTGCGGCTTGTGGCGTGTCGCTAATCACCCCTATCAATCGTTCTTGATTAATCGTATCTTTTATCAGATGTGAGTCAACCAAAGCGGTGGCTTCTTTTGTCCCGATGTTGCGATAACATACAAGAGGCGCACCCGGTTTATACACCATGACGAGCGGTTCCAAATAGCATAAGCCAATACAGCCGACTTCCACCACATTGCATTCGATGTGTTGCTTTTCAATCTCCTGCTGAAACGCTTCAATAACATCCATAGAACCCGCCGAGCGACCACAGGTAGCATTGCCCACAAAGACCGCAGGGGTATCACCTTTGATAAGTTCCTTCCATTCTTTAGTAGCTTCCGCCACCAAATTATTTAAATCCATATTCATAATATTTTGTCGAAATCGCTTGCTTAATTCATCCTCTTATTGAACAACGCCTCAATCTTTTGCGGCGTTAAATCAGCATGCACTTTGTTGTTGACCGTGATGCAGGGCGCCAAACTACACGCTCCGATACATGCCACGCTCTCAATGGAATGTTCCAAATCCGCAGAGGTTTCGCCTTCTTTGATTTCCAAATGGTTTTCGATTTCTTCTAAAATCCGTGGTGCACCTTTCACATGACAGGCAGTGCCTCTGCACAACATAATATGCTTCCTGCCTTTCGGTTTGAAACGAAATTGGGCATAAAACGTTGCCACACCATGCACTTTGCTCTGAGGAATCCGCAAAAATTTCGCGATGTCTCGCATGGCACTCTCCGAAAGAAATCCTGCTTCCTCTTGCACACTTTGCAACAAAGGAATCAACTCTTCTTCTTTCCCTTTAAATTTTTTGAAAATAGTTTCTAAGCATTCACACATAAATTTGGTTATTTGATTATTCGTTAAAATTTATTTTTGATTTTGTATCATTTCAAATTCCTTAGGCGTGTTGATGTTCACAAAGCCTTTTGTAATTGCGGTATCATCATCGAAATCAATATATTTTACATCCACTTCCTTAAAGAAATCGCGTATGGCATACGTATGTGTTTTTTTGAGAAACGTGTCCATTTTTACATAAATATCCGTTTTATAGATAGCCAACAGCGGCTCTATTAATTTATGAATACGCGGAATTAATATATCAGGCTGCTGCGTAAAATAACTCGCCATTATCTTTCTAATGATGGTTTCGTTTATAAAAGGCATATCCACTGCAGCCACAAAAACCGCTTCTTGATGTTGCGCATGTGCCAAAGCAGCATGTATGCCACCCAAAGGTCCTATATTGGGGATGATATCGCCAAATTTCACACAATCTGTGTCATGAAAAATCTCCGGTGTGTTGGTGATAAGAATAACTTCCTCGAAAACTTTCTCCAATTCCCGTTTCGTTCTACGATAAAAAGACTCCCCTTCAAGCTCCAAGAATGCCTTATTTTTCCCTTGGTAGCGAGAATTCTTCCCTCCGGCTAGAATTACGGATGTTATGGTATGTATTTTCTTTGGTACTGATGGCAATTTTCCTAAAATTATCGTGATTTAATATACGTCAGCTAAGAATATGATATATATCAACTTTTTTGCGACGTGATTTATGCAAATATACAATTAATATTAGTACTTTTGTACAAATTAAATTTTATTTATGGAATCTGATATTCAAATTGCTCAAGCAGCAAAGCTGTCTCCTATTAGAGAAGTAGCAGCAAAACTTGGTATTGGGGAAGACGATTTGGAATTGTATGGAAAATACAAAGCCAAAATTCCTTTGAACCTTATTGATGAAGAAAAAATTAAAAAGAGTAAGTTGATACTCGTAACGGCAATGACTCCAACTCCCGCGGGTGAAGGAAAAACTACCGTTTCTATCGGGCTTACCGAGGGTTTGAACAAAATAGGCAAGAAAACAATCGTAGTGTTGCGTGAGCCTTCTTTGGGACCTGTGTTTGGTATCAAAGGCGGTGCTGCCGGTGGTGGCAATTCGCAAGTGGTGCCTATGGAAGACATCAATTTGCATTTCACGGGCGATTTTTCGGCAGTGGAAAAGGCAAATAACCTTCTCTCTGCACTTATTGACAACAATTTGCAAAACAAACAATTTAGCCTTAATATTGACCCACGCACCATTATGTGGAAACGCGTGATGGACTTAAACGACCGTGCGTTGCGTAAAACCGTTATGGGTTTGGGCGGCACGGCTGATGGCATTCCTCGCGAATCGGGATTCAACATCACGGCTGCATCGGAAATTATGGCGATTCTTTGTATGTCAACGAATATCAAAGACCTAAAGGAACGCCTCGGCAACATCTTTGTGGGCTTCACTTTCGATAAAAAACCTATTTTTGCTCGCGATTTGAAAGCGCAAGGAGCTATGGCAATTTTGTTGAAAGATGCTATCAAACCTAATTTGGTGCAAACTTTGGAAGGCAATCCTGCTATCATACATGCAGGTCCGTTTGCTAACATCGCGCAGGGAACCAACACCATCGTTGCAACCAAAATGGGTATGTCACTCGCTGAATATGTGGTGACGGAAGCAGGCTTTGGTGCTGATTTGGGTGCTGAGAAGTTTATTGACATCAAATGCGGCTACAGCGGTTTGAAGGTGAACACGGTTGTGTTGGTGGTGACCATCAGAGCCATACGTCATCATGGCGGCGCGAAAAAAGAAGAATACGACATTCCAAGTGTGGAACGCGTGGTGAAAGGCATGGAAAATGTGGAAAAGCATATCGAAAATATTAAGAAATTTGGTATCACACCAGTTGTGGCACTCAATATGAGAGTTGGCGATTCAGCAGAAGAAATTGCTATGGTGAAACAAATGTGTGGCAAATATGGTGTGAAAGCGGTGGAATCAAACGGTTGGGCATTGGGAGGCAATGGCACACAGGAATTGGCGAAAGAAGTGGTCCGTAATGTTGAATCGAACTCAAACAAAATGAAACTGCTTTACGATTGGAACCTACCCGTGAAAACCAAAATCGAGACCATAGCAAAAGAAATTTATGGTGCCGACGACGTAGAGTACTCGCCTAAAGCGGAAGCCGATTTGAAACTCATCAAGAGTCTCGGATTGGAACATCTGCCCATCTGCATGGCGAAAACACAGAAATCTTTGTCGGACAACGAAAAACTCATCGGACGTCCACGGGATTTCTCTGTCAGCATACGCGAATTCGAGATAGCTGCAGGCGCGGGTTTCATCATTCCGATTTTGGGTGCTATGATGCGCATGCCGGGATTGCCTAATGTGCCCGCTTCCGAAGGGATGGACATTGACGACGATGGCGTAATCAGCGGATTGTCCTAGGCGTTGGGGGAACAAGAACCAAGCTCCAAATTCCAAAACCCAAATACCAAGGTTAGCCCCCTACGAATTACGAATTTTCGAATTACGAATGCCGCTGCATGCTCTGTGTAGCTCCTTTTTCACTGTGTATCTCTGTGTAAATTAAAACCACGGAGAGCACTTAGAAGAAAACAATAGAACAATTCAACAATAGAACAATAAAAAAACTCACCCTTAAAAAGTGAGCTTTTGTTTTTTCGTCCTTTGGATCTTGGTATTTGGAATTTGGAGCTTGGAATTTCTTACTCAAACAATACTCCCGCCGAAACCACCTCTGATGCCAAGCCCAATTCGCCTTTGTTGCTTTCGTAGCGAGCAAAGTAATATGCACGGAGCTTTTTATCGCCGGTTAAATCAATACCATCAAATGTAACATCTAAATAGCCTCTTTTGACATTGCCATAAAAAAGAAAATCAGTCGGGCTTGATGGCTCAGATATGCCAATATAGCGATACACCTTGGCAAATTTTATGCCATCCGGCCGTTTTTTGCTATTGGGTGTTAACAGATTCACCACCTTCAACCTCATGCCTCCTAAAACATTCTGCACTATGCTTGCTTTAGGGGTTAATAAACCCGGAGAATCACTTTTGGCTACGCTCGGCTTTTTGGCAAGCGGAGTGCCGTATTTGATACCTGCCACTGTCCAATCATGATTATCGCCAAAAGCAGCTATTTTCAAAAACAAACGATGACCATTCACATCATTACATGAATAGTCGCGAGCCAATTGAATTTGTCCTTTCACAAAGTTGCGTTCTTCGGTGTTGATGTTTTTTTTGTTAATGTAAGGCTTTAAAAATGTGTCCACTGCATCGCGAATCGCAGTCCACATATCGCTTTCGTCTTCAGTCCACTTCCAATCTTCATATTTTTTATGTCCGACGCCGCCAAAGCCCTGGTAGGTGCACAGATATTTACAATATGTACCAAATACAATGCCAATGCATCTTTTATTCAAGCCGCAGCAAGGGATAAGGCAATCGCAACGGGAAATATCCTTTTGGGGGTTGCTATGGTGCAAAATGCAGGATATTTTTTGAAATTACCTAAAAGCTCTACTACTAAAACTTTCAGTGCTACCCCTATTGGCAATAATTCAGTTTGGATTCGGACAAAAGCAGTAGCCACTCAGGCTGGCTACATTCGTCAATATGGTCCTACTACTGGCTTTAACATTGAGCCCGAAACGTTAATGGAAACGCTTTATGGCATCGAAAGCGAATTTGTACTCCAGGGTCTAAAAAAGGCAGGCATTTATGCCATGCGCGAAGCAAGTATCCTGCCCATTCCTCGCAAGGGAGATAGTGGACCCAATACCACCAATGTGGAAGAACCCGCCACACGTGCGCTAAGTGCCTATGCACACAAACGCATTTTTCAGGCAGCCGATGGCATTGAAACTTCAAACTACAATTGGAGCGACTGGATTTATTTTGTGGTTCTTTAAAAAAGAAACTCCAAGGTTGTGAACTAGAACAAAATGTTTTGGAATTGTTATTGCTAAGCTAGCAATTATAACCACTAAGCTAGAAGTGATAACTTCAAAGCTAGAAGTGATAACTTCAACGCTACAAGTGATAACTCCAAAGCTACAAGTGATAACTTCAAAGC